>CAZXTW010000296.1:0-7271 GCA_964643525.1 uncultured Roseivirgaceae bacterium | reverse complement strand
GGGTTACCTCATCGGGGCTAATGGCTGTGTTGCCGTCTAGCAGGGGGGTGGCAAAGCTGCCAGGCTGCAGGGCTACATAGGCCACCTGCTCATTGGCATGGTTGCCCAGCGCGCCACCTTTTACGTAGCTTTCCTGCTCTTGCATGTGCAGGGTAAAACCGGTGCCGTTTACTGCTGCCACCCGGGTATATACCGCTTCGGGGCCGTTTACCGTGGTTACCTGTGTCAGCACCATAGGTGTGGTGGCAAAGGCCTCAGCAAAGGCCACCTGCGCGGCGTTGTGGTTTACATCTTGCGCATAACCTGCCTGTACTTTTTGGCCACCCAGAAAATGGGTGCCCGCCTCAACGGCCAGCCACGACAGGGTTTCAGTACCATGAACGCCGTCAAGGTAATCCCACTCTTGCAGCTGCACCTCAAAACCGGTAGGGGTTACGTTGCGCACCCTTACGGTTAGCTTGTCATTATCGTTGTAAGAGGGCGGCCCCGCAACAACCACAGGGTTGGTCATTGGCCGGGTAAAATTAATTTGCTGCCAGTTACCAGGGTTGTTTTGTGTAATCTGGGCGTGGCCATACTGCAGCCAGTCTCTGGTATTTGGCTCAGCGGCATTGATGTTCATCTCACGGGTACTGGTAAGGCCATCTTTAGTAGCCACAGCCATGATGTTGTTCAGGCCGGGCTCAGGCAGGAATACCTGCAGCAGTGAGTCGGCTGGCTGCTCAGTAAACTCAGCTACCCTGGTGGTGCCTACAAAAAACTCAACCAGGTCAGGAAAGCTGGCACCGGTATCAGTAACCCAGTACAGGCCCAGCATTTGCTGTGCGTACACTTCCTGCTCGGGCTGCTGCAAATACATATCTAAAAAGGGCAGCCGCGTTATACTGTTTAACGAAACGTCAGTATCAGCCAGCGGGGCTGGTGCGTCAAAAAACAACCCGTATAAGCCCTGTTGGCTAATGGTGGCGGTTACTGTGCCAGAGGTTGCATTGAAGGTACCGGTCAGTGGCTCCCAGGCCTCAGTCTGGTTATTGTACCAGGCAATTTGTGGGTTTACAACAACCGAAATCAATGCCAAGGGCAGGTGCATGCTCAGGGCAGCGTCAATACCACCAGTACCCGCATGGCCTATGTAAAGTGTTTCAGTAGCCAGTGGGCTGTTTACGCCGGCCCTGTGGGGCAGGTTGTTCACTACCGTTAACCCTGTAACGGCGCTGTTTAAGTTCAGTGTGTAAGGCAATGAATCGCCCTGCACGGTGGGTATGTTAACAGGGCCGTTGGCTGTGGCATAATGGGTAATGTTCAGGGGCACCTCTATGCTGCTGGTGGCGGCATCAACCAGGTTGCCCGTAATTGTACCGTTAATATCAGCAACAGGTATGGCCAGTTGTTGGCCCTGGTTAATGCTGGTTAGCGCATAGCTTTGGCTTACCTGGCCCTGACTGATGGCGTCAAAGCGGGCCCAGTTGTCAATTGGGCTGGTAATGGCATTGTTGGTTAGCTTCAAGCTCAGCATTTGACCACCGGTGCCGCTGTTCAGTTCAAGTTCAATTTTATCAATATCAGAGTTATAGCGGTTATCAAGGGGCAGGTACACATCGTCGTTGGTGGTTACGGTATGCTCGCCCCGCACCTGCACCATTTGCATGCCTTGTAACTGCCTGATTTGGTCATTGCTCTGCCTGGACGATGGCCCGGCCAGGTACAGGGAGGCAGATTGAGGGTTTATTTGTGGGTCAGGGTTTAAGAAGCAATAATCGCCCAGGCCGGCACGTAAAAATGCTTCGCTAATATCAGCATGTAAGCCTGCAAAAAAAGTATTGCCCTCTTGCTTATAGGCTACTTCAAACTCTTCAGGCTCTGTGCATTCTACTTCTAAAAAAATAACATCGCCCGCGCCTCCGTCAATGGGGTTGTACTTATATGTGCCTTTTACCGTCAGTGAGGGGGGCTGCTGGCCACCCTTTTGCGACAGGAAGTAATACTTCACGGGTGTGCCGTGCAAATAGTTGGTATTATTGAATTCGGCATAATCCCAATAAGGCACCATGCGTGCGTAGGTGCCCATATTGGCAAAATCGTTGTAGGCACCAGTACCTGTACTGATGATGCCCCCCGACCGAAACAACGCATCGTAATTGCTTGACTGGTACCAGTCTTGTGCGGGCCAGGCCAGGCTGTTGCCCCAGCGGTAAATATTGTCATAAAAGAAAGACCACCAGCTGTTTACGGGGGCAGCATCAAGCAGGCTGAGGCGGTTGGGCAGAAAAAAAGTATTGCCGCCAAGGCCACCTTCAGTAAGCAAAAAGTCAGTGAGGGTGGTTACCATCAACGCCCCTAACGAATGGCCCGTAAGGCGCAGCTCCTGCTGGCTGTCCCAGCCGGTTTCATCAAGTAAAGTGTGTACTGCCCAGCCAATTTCGTGGGCTACAGGCCCATCAGTAGCACGCAATGTGGTATACTGCTGAGCCTCACCGGGCACCCCCTCTAAGGGCCATGATTTGGGCTGGTTGTCAGTATAGATTTTTACACCGGCATAGTTGGCCCCCAGGTTTTCAAGGGCATCAATAAGGCGGCTGGGGTGGTCAGCATGCTGAAACCAGTTAACCATAATTATGTTGTACTCTTCAAACCAGCCCCCCTCTTTCAACACATTCACTTCTCTGCCCAGCTCGGTAATCATGCGGTCAAGGCCGTAGCTGTCGTCATGCTTGGCGGTGTGGTCAATTGACCAGCCGTGGCTGTGCACCAGTGTTTTCTTGTTGGGGTTAAACCACTGTTCGTTTCTTAGCTTAATGTTGTCGTACCCATCAACATGGTCGGTTTTGTTGTGCAAAAACTCGTTCCACCTCAGGTGCTCCATCTCTCCAGTCTGGGCGTTCCAGCGGGTAAAGTAAATGCCAATGTCAAGCACCTCAATCACGAATGATTTGGGGCTGCATACATATTGTTTGGTGGCACCAGTACTAATGGGCCCAATATTCAGTGTGGGTGGCACACATTTTACTTCGGGTATCACCACTACTTTGCCCCACTCGTCGCGCATGCCGCCATTAAAGTAATACTCTGTAGGCATGCGGGCCACATTAAACCGGTAGTTGTCAGTCTGGCGGTCCATCACATGGTAGGCCAGGTTGGTCGGGTTAATGAGTACTTCCTGCCCGGTTTGCGGATGTATGCCGTAGGCCTTCATGGCACTGGTCAGGTCAATGGGTTTGTCGGCATTCCAAATGGGTAATTCAATGTTGCACTTGCCCACTTCGTTGGTACCATAATTCTGGGTTTCAAACTTACTGTTGTAGGCCTCGTAGCTTTTGTTAATTTCTACTCTGGTTACTCTGTTAGGTACCTGGTTGAAATTAGGGCATGAGCTGCTGCTGCTGGCAACTCCGCTTTTTTGGGCGTACAATGGCCCGGCGGTAGCCAGGGCCAACAGCAACAAGTACAAAAGCCGCTGCAGCCATATGTTGTTGAATTTGTTCATCTTTTTAGTTTTTTGTGATGAAGGTTTAAGTCCCAACCTGTGCTTGAGCATGAGCAGGTTGGTAAGGCGAAGATGGGCTGATATTGCAGGCCAATGTTCCTGAAATGGCTTTTCAGACCCATTGATGAAGTCCAGGACTATAATTCAGGACTGGGCTGTGTGCTGAAAAAAGGCAAAAAAATACGGCAATACCCGCTATTCAGGGGCATTGCCGTAACAGTGGCGGCACACAGGGTGCCGGCCAGGCAGGGGTGGTATTTTATGGGCTATTTCACAGCAACTACCATGGCTTCCTGATAGGCTTTAGGTGTTTTGCCGGTTTCTTTTTTAAAGGTGGCGTAAAAGTTGCTTTTTGAGTTAAAGCCAGCCTCAAGGCCTATGCCCAGCAGGCTGTAGTGCTGGTAGGCCGGGCTCTCTAACATTTGCTTGGCTTCTTTGATTCTGAACTGGTTAATGAACTTCTGAAAGTTAACCCCCACCTTGCGGTTAACCACGTACGAGAGCCTGTTGGGGTGCAGCTTTAACCGCCGCGCAAAGTCAGGCAGGTTCAGGTCAGCATTTTTAAACAGCTTGTCTTTGTCAAGCAGTTGCAGCAACTGCTCATAATAACTGTTTACCTCTTGCAGCTCCATGATTTCTTTGGCTGCCTCTGGGGTGGGTTCATCAACAGCGGCCTCTACCCTGGCATTGGCTTTTGTGGTAATGGCAATGGTTACCTGCCCACTTTGCGGGTGCTGGCTAAATTGAAAGGTGCCGTTAAGGCGGTCGGTCATGAGTTTTACCAATGAAAGCAGTTGAAAGGGGCGCTCCTGGTCATCAGGGTATTTTTTAAGCAGTTCAGCCTGCACTGCCTCAGGCAGCAGCTGCGCCGTAAAGGTGCATTCAAGCTGTATGTCGTTGCCCTTGTCGGTAGTAGTCAGGTGCACTGGCAAGCCAGGGGTGGCTTCATTGCTAATTGTTTGCAGCAGGTTTTGTACCATGTACTGCACCTGCGCCGGGTTGGCAAATACAAAGCCCCCATTTTGCAGGGTGGTTTGTATGTGCCCGTACTGTTCTGGGTTGGTGGCCAGCTCGGCCTCAAGCACATGGCCCAGGCTAAGCATTTGCAGCTCATCACTGGCCTCAAGTATTTCCTGCTGCTCAATGGCCAGTATGTGGCGCAGCACCTTTTCCTGTGCCTGTATTTCGGTCAGTACTTCGGTAAGCTGCCGGCCACCCTGCTGCCCCCCTTTTACCATGCGGTTTACCATGCCCAGCGTTTTGTTCAGGGGTGAGTACAGCTTGTTGGCCATCAGGTACACCCTGTCGGCCTGTTCGGCCTGTTGTGTTTCACGCTGCTCAAGGTTATGTATCAGCTCTTCATTGCTGCTTTCAATTTCTTTTTGTTGCCTCAATATTTCATTGTTTTGCTGCTGCAATTTCAGGTTGGCCTTTTTGCGCAGGCGGTTTGTCCTGACCAACAGCAGCAAAATGGCCACGCTCAATACAAGGCCCGTTAAAATAGCTGCCCCTATGGCATATTGCTTGTCAATAATGGCCTGTTTGTTAGCACTTTCTTTTTGCAGCAGCAGGTTTTCAGACTCTTTTTGCCGCGTCTGGAAGGTGATTTCCAACTCGGCAATTTTCTTCTTGGTTTCAAGGGTTTCCAGTGAGTCTTGCAGGTTGGTATACGTTTTCAGGTGGGTATAGGCACTGGCTCTGTTGCCTGTAGCGGCATAGAGCGAGGCCAGTACCCCGTGCAGCTCAACCAAATCGCTTGAAGCGCGGCTGGTATCTAACAGGGTAAAGCCTTTTTGCGCATACTCAAGGGCCATATCATACTTTTTCATGCGCTTAAGCTGTCTGGCATATTGTATGTAGCTGTTCACCTGCATTTTTTTGCTGCCTGCTTTTTCGGCTATTTGCAATGCCATAAAAATGTATTCAAGGGCAAGGGGGGCATTGCCCTGGTCGCTGGCTAAAGCAGCTCTTGAAGTAAACACCCGGTACAGTTTAGCGTCTGAGCCTGCCTCCCTTGCTTTCTCTTCGGCCAGGTCAAACAGCGAGTCTACATTTTCTGGCTGCCCTGATTTATGGGCTATGCGTGCCAGTTCAAGGTAAACACCAGTAAGTATGGGCCAGTCCTTAATAGGGCCGGCCGCTTCAGCTGCCTTTTCATAGTAGCTCACCGCTTCGGTCCATTGCCCGGTTACATCAAAAATAGAGGCCACATTATAGTAGCCAATGGCTATGCCCCGCTTATCATTAGCCGCCTCATCAAGCTCAAGGGCAGTCAGGTAATCGTTCAGGGCAAGGTCGTTTTTACCAATTAGCCGGTACAGGTTGCCTCTGGTAGAGTAAGCATACCGCAGGCCGATGCTCAGCTCTTTGCGGTGGCTGATTTCTATGGCCACGGCCAGCAATGAATCGGCCTGCTGGTACTCAGTACGCTCTATGGCTATTAAGGCCAGGTTGTTCAATAAAATAACCGCCGCTGGTGTTTCTTTGCGTTCTTTGTGTTGCCAGGCGTAGCGGTAATAATAATCGGCCGAGTCATACAGGCCAATATTCAGGTAAGCATTGCCCAGGTCATGGGCGGCAGAGGCCATGCCACTGGTATAGCCTATGGCCTCTGAGCGGCTATAGGCCTCTTTAAATATTTTCAGTGCAGGTTCAATTTTTTTCTGGCTAAGCTGTGTAGAGGCCCATTTGCGGTAATAATCAATTTCCATGTGCTCATCGCCAGCTGCCTTGGCCAGTTCTACCGTTTCAGCATAGGCCGCTTCAGCCTCATCAAGGTGGTAAAACATGTGGTAGGTATTGCCATATAAACCTTTGGTAATGGCTTTGTACAAGGCATGGTTGTGCTCATTGGCCAGCTGCCAGGCCTTGTCAAGGTAAAAAATGGCCGAGTCAAGGTTGCCCAGCTCGGCATGCATGTGGTTCATGCTCCGGTATACTTTGTTTTTGCCTACCCAGTAGCCTTCACGCTCGCTTACCTGCAATACATGCCTGAAAATTTCACGCAGCTGGTCGTTGGTATAGGGGTGGTCAGCATAAATGACATCACGAAACAGCGCATGCACAGCGGTGCTGTCTGTTGTTTTGTCTATTAGCTCAGCCACTGTAAGCGATTCTCCGAGTGGTTCTTTCTGGGCAAAACAAAGGTTAGAACACAACCATAGCAGCCACATGCAAATGATGGGCATTTGAAAAAGATGGATGAAACGGCAAAGGTTATTTTTCATGGTCTGGTTAAGCTTGATGGTTAAACAACAAAATAATGGCCCGAACAACATGTTGAAGGGCCAGATGCTGCTGGTGCATTTGGATGATACAACAATCAAAAAGGAGGTTAACCAGAGGCTTTTTGGGTGGGTAGAGGCAGCCGACAAATAGCCTGCTACCTGACTAGGTTGTTATAAAGATACATTAAACCAGTTAAAAAGAGCCCCTAAAAATGAACATCCTGCCCCCAGGCAGGAGCAGGATGTTCAAGGAATCAATCAATAATGCGAGTTAAATGAAATAGTACTTAGTTGTAATTGCTATGAACAGGTAAAATAAATAATGTTTTATTTTGGCTGTAATCAATAATCTTAGTCTTGTGCAAGTATAGCTACTGGTGGGCATATGGCACTGCCCAAAAGCGGCAAGAACTGACAGAAAGCGACAAAGCACTTAAAAAAGTGGAGTAATGGCTGCGTAAAGGTCTTTCAGGTGCTGTTGTGACAGATTGCTGCCAGGAACGGCCTCAACCCTGCATCGACCGATCATAGCCGTCAAGCTAAGAGTAATTTGAGTGCTT
>CAZXTW010000295.1:0-7298 GCA_964643525.1 uncultured Roseivirgaceae bacterium | reverse complement strand
CTGTTTAAGCCTTTTATGGGCTACTTCTTTGGGCAGTATGCCCATTTGTATGACCTTACCCAGCCCATTACTTTTTTAGATGCCGAGCTGGCCAAGCTACAGCCCGACAGCGTGACCAAAAACAGGCTGGCCGATAGGCTGGTACGCATCGTTTCAAAAGCAGGTAAAGAGTTGTGGCTGTACATTCATATTGAAGTGCAGGGTTACCGCGATCATGATTTTGACGAACGCATGTATGATATGAAGTGCCGCCTAAGGGAAAAGTATGGCAAAAACGTGGTGGCAATAGCCATACTGACTGATAAGCACAATAACTTTAGGCCGGGAGTATACCAAGAAGAGTTATTTGGTAAAAAGACCACCTACGAATACCATACCTTTAAGCTCAAAGACTACCAACCTGAGGCTTTGCTACAAGGCAAAAACCCTTTTGGATATATTTTGCAAACCGTTTGGTATCAGGTATTTGGCAGCAGCGAAGACCAAGAGGTACTGGCTACCAAGAAAACACTCATTAACCAATTGATGCGTGCTGGCCTGCCCAAGGAACAAGTGGGGGTCATTTTGGAGTTTATGGTATATTATGCGAACTTTAAGCATGCGCCCAACCATAAAAGCCTGGTGGCGTATGCTAATAAACAACTTAAAATTCACAAAGGCATGGGTATTCAAGAGTTGGTAGCCACTAAATTCCATCAAATAGGTAAAGAAGAAGGCAAAGCTGAAGGCAAAGCGGAGGGAATGGCCAAAGGCCTAAAAACAAGTCGGTTGGTATTTAATGCCTTGCAATCAGGTACGCTGCCTCAAGATATTGCTAGCCAGTACGATTTACCTCTTCAAGAAGTACTAGAACTAAAGGCTACTTTTGGGTTATAGTGCTTTATGCAGTAGCAAAACAGTTGCTAAACAACCACAACTTAAAATTCACAAAGGCATAGGCATTCAAGAACTGGTAGCCACGAAATTCCATCAGTTAGGAAAAGCTGGCGGGGGTATAAACCCTTGTGCAAATTGCTGAGCGTTTGGTAGTTGCATTAGATGATGTGCTTGATTGTAAGTTGACTATTACAGGGTTTAATAGTTAATTTTAAAATGCGGAAAACAGGAAAAGAGTCAGCTTAAACTATATAGCTATTGTAGTAGGGTATTTTTGTGCCTGTGAATAACTGCGCAACCCGCTAAATTAAGTTTATCTATTGGTTATTTGAGGGAGTTAAGCCAACTGCTGATGTCAGTAAAGAACGCTTCAGGTATTTGGCCGGGTTGGTTGTACTCATCAGGGTAGCTGGGGCCCTGGCCTGGTAAAAAGAGGTGATTCAGGGTGGGGTACTGGTGGTAGGTGGCTTTTTTCTTTAAGGCTTTTTGCCAAACCATATAATCATCCATAGTAACCTGGCAGTCGCGCAGGCCTTGCAGCACCAGCACTGGCTTTTTAAGTTTTTTGGTTATGGTTACCCAGGGGGTATTGTCTATGCTTTGCCAGTAGCCGGCTGGCAGGTTCAATAGCAGCTCGCTTACTTCTTTGCCTGCATAGGCCTTGTTATCAATTACCTGCGCTTTCTGTTCTATAAGGTCAATCCGTGCCTGCTCTTCCGCGGTAACACTGTCGCGGGCGGCAAAGTAGTTTACCTGTTCTACCACCAGGGTTTGTAAGGGCCTGGCTACGGCAGCCATCATGATTAACCCTTTTACCTGAGGGCAGGCTTTGGCAATAGAAGGGATGAACATGCCCCCCTGTGAGTGACCCAGCAGGTAAATACCCGAAAATTGTAGTGAATCGTTGCCTATAATTTGGCGCACCGCAGCAATGCCGTCGTTTATGCCCTCAGTAAAGATGGTGAGTGAATCGCCCATAGAGGTTGAATAGGCATAGGTGCGTTTGTGGTACCTCAGTGTGGCAATGCCCTGTTGGGCCAGGCCGTGGGCCACCTGCTCAAAAATGCGGTTAGGGCCAATGGCTTCATCCATATTGTGTGGGCCGCTGCCCTGGAACATAATAAACAGGGGCGGGCTTTCAGCGTTTTTGGGTAGGGTAAGGCGGCCACCTAAGGTAAAGGTGCCGTTTACTACAGGGTGTTTGGCTTCAAAGAAGGTAGCCTCATTGGCCAGGGGTTTGTTTGGTTCTTCGCCTGGTAAAAAGCGAAAGCCCGCTACTTTGCCAGCTGTGTTAAAGCCTATTTTCACATCAAGCCAGGTGTTGGCAAATTGATTGTTTAATACCACTATGGTAAGGCCTTGCAGCTGCTCAATTTTATGGCCTTTAATGCCCATAAACTGGCCTGCCTGTGCTTCTACCTGTTGCCAGATCATGCCCAGCAGGTCTTTAGAAATGGCTGCCTGTGAAGCACTGTCAAGCATGGGCCAAAGCTTTTCTGCTTCACCATCTTGTATAAGCTTCTGTATCTGTTTGGCCTTTTCTACCGGGCTATTGTCAACAAGGGGTAGTTGAAAGGCATAGGCCTGGTTAAGTAGGGCCGTAAAGAAAAGCGTCAGAAACAGGGTTAAGCGTAAGGTTTGCATAGCTGCATTTTTTTGGGTGATTGATGCATTTAGAACTGCATCATAAAGTCTACCAGATTGGTTTCGCGGCTCAGGTTCAGTTTTTTGCGCAGCCTGCTGCGCGCGGTTTTTACACTTTCTGAAGAGATGCCCAGTATATCTGCCATTTGCTTTGACGAGAAGTTGAGCTTTAACAGGGCACAAAGTTTAATTTCGGCAGGGCTTATTTCCGGGTAGTTGGTTTGCAGGCGGCTAAAAAAATCCTGGTGCACCTGGTCAAAGATCAGCCTGAAGTCGTCCCAGTCTTTATCAAGGTTAAAGCTGTAGTTTATTTCCTGCTGCAGGCGGTCAATTTTATCGCGCTGGGTGCCGTTGGTATGCATGGGCAGTGAGTCAATAGAGCTTTGCACCTTTTTAAGCATATCGTTTTTTTGAATAATCTGTAGGGCAGAGCTGGTTAGCGCCTGGTTTTTGTATTCTATTTCTTTTTGCAGGGCCAGCATTTTTGTTTTGTGCACCTCTTGCTGGGCGGCTGTGATCTGTTTGTTTTTCTGCATTTTTAAGAACAGCAGGCGCAAATACACCATGCCTACCAGCAGTACTAAAGCTGACCCTATAATTACCATATTGCGCAGCAGGGCGGCCTGCTGTTTTTCCTGTTTTAACAGCGCTATTTTTTGCTCCTGTATTTTTCTTAGGTTTTGTTGTTGTTGCATTTCGTACAGGTGCTTAATGTTAAGCAGGTTGGCCGTGCTTTGGCTACTTTCTATACTGTCTTGTAGCATGTTGGCCTGCTTTTGGTAGCTATAGGCCAGGTCACACTGGCCAATGTCATTATAAGTGCGGGCATAGCTTTTGTAAATGTTTGTTAGTGTTTTGCCAGAGTTGCCTTTTTTGGCATTTACCTGGGCAGAGTCAAGGTAAATTAAAGCCGAGTCATATACACCCAGTTTGCTCCAGCCATCGGCCACCAGGCGGTATACCAATGACAGGGTAGAGTAGGCAGCCTCAGCTGAAAATATTGCCCGGGCACTGTCTAAATAGGGGTGGCCGGCTTTTGGGCGGTTGCTCATGACGTACATACTACCCATGTTGCCCTGCGTAATGCCATAGGTAACAGTGCCTTTGAGGTGTCTTTTGTTAGCCAGTGCCAGTTCAAAGTATTTGGCGGCAGAGTCAAAAATGTTATTTTCCTGATAAGCAGCCCCAATATTATTGTATAGACCTGCCAGGTCTTTGGGGGTAGCATTTGGCAGCCGCAGATACAGCGATTTGTAAAAATAATCAAGGGCCTGCTCCTGATAGTTTTTGGCAAAGTATACGTTGCCAATATTGTTGTAGGCTTTTGAAATGCCCAGGGTATCAGTATTGGCCTCATACATTGACAGGATGGTTAAAAAACAGCTTAGGGCTGTATCATACTGCTCCATTTCGAGAAACCCCGAGCCTATGAGGTTAATACTTTCAATAATGCCCCGTTCATACTGAAGGTCTAAAGACAATGTATAGGCTTCAGAAGCATATTTAATTTCTTCAATGGGTTTGGCGGGGTTATGTGCTGCCGAAATGCGCAACAGGGTTAATACGCGAGAGGTATCGGCTTCGGTTTGATCTATTGATTGCAACAGGCTGTCAATCCGTTGTTGCGTGGCGGTTTGGGCATAGCTGTGCCCACCAATAAAAAGTACAATGAGTAATAGAGTGATTTTTTTAGCCAAGTGCTCAAATGTTAAACCTAAATATAAGCATTTGGTGGTTTAATGGGCATAGTCTTTCTGTTGCTAAGCAATTACAGGCTCATGGTAGGTGTCAAACCACGCTTCGGCCTGCTCGGGGTCGTCAAACAATTCAATAGGCACGCCAAGCGCCTCGCCTCCGTACCGCACCACCTGTATATACTCAAGCAAATCATCAGAAGGGGTGTTTTTCTTTACGACCAGCGCAATGCGTCTTACGCCGTTTGAAACCAATTCGGGCATCACCTCTTTGAGCATCCATTGGCTGTCTATTGGCTTTACATTACCCTGTTGGCGCAGGTCTGACAGCCAGTTTGGTGCCCTGTATTTGCGCGAAATGCCCAGCACATGTGAAAATACCTCGCGGTAGGCCAGGCTGTTCACTGGCTTTTTCCATGACACGCCGGTCAGGTTCAGGCCTGCATGAAAGTATAGCAGGGCAAATTCATCTTCAAAGTAAATTTGCTTTTCGGCCATTTCTACAAAAGGCAGCTCTACAGTAAAGGTACTGCCAAGGTTAACATCACTGGAAACAGCAATACGCCCGCCCAAAGCTTCTATTTGTGTTTTAACCAGATACAGCCCCAGCCCCTTGCCTTCAGTATGTAGGTGAAAGCGTTTATACATACCAAATAAGTCGGCGCCATGCTTTTTGAGGTCAATGCCCAGGCCATTGTCAGTAAACTTAAGCTGCACCATGTCGCCCTTCATCATGCTTTCTACCCTCAGCTTTGGTGGCTTGCCGGGCACCCGGTATTTAATGGCATTGCTTACCAGGTTGTAGATCACATTATCGAGCAAAGCCTTTACAGAATAAATATAAGGCACCCGGCTAAAATCAGCTTCAATGGTGGCATTTGTTTCGGTAATGACGCCGCCCAACGAGCCTTTAATGGTCAACAGCTCATCACCAAAAACTACTTTTTGCTTAATGGCATCTACATTGTCTCTAATGTAGAGTATGCTGTTCAGGTCTCTGATGGTTTCATCTAACGCGTAGGCTGTTTTTTGCATTAGGCCCATCAGGTTTTTGTTTTCTTCAATGGTTTTGGCCATGCTTACAATTTGCGTAAGCCCGATGAGGTTGGCCACGTCAGACCGCAGGTTGTGGGAAAGAATGAACGAAAACTGCCTTAACTCGGCATTGTGCCAGGCCAGCTCGTCATTGGTTTTTGATAAGGTTTGCGTTTGTTCATCTACTTTCATGACCAGGCTCTGGTTGTTGCGGGCCAGCTCCTGGTTTTGCTCTTCAATAATTTGGTTGGCCTCTTGCAGGTCATCAATCAATGCCTGGTTGCGGCATTCGTATTTGTAGGTGTAGCTTTTCAGCAATAAAATGCTGGCTACAAGCAATACGTAGCAGATTACCATCATGTAATCAAAAAACAGGTACCGCTCAGAGTCAAAGCCCAGTTGCTGGTGCCCCACACCCAGCCAGTTGTGAATGGGGTTAAATAGAAATAAGGCAATAAGGCTGAAGGTAAGGCCAATGGCAATGGCTTTTTTGTTTTGGTATTCAATGGTGGTGAGCGGCACAATAGGCGAGATGAGTATAAACAGCCGGGGCCAGAAGTACTGCATATCTTCAACCGGGTAGCTGGCTTGAAGTTTGGTAGACAGGGCAATGATTACAGCACCAAAAGGCAAAAGAATGCTTAACAACAGGCGGCCTATATTAAATTTACCTGCCCTGTTGAGCAATAGTACGGCTACAGGAATGAGGCTGGAGGGCAGGGCGTACTGGTAAATGTAAGACACACCATAAACGGTAAAAGCGGCCACCATTAAGACAAGGCTCATGGCCAGGCTAATCATGGCTATGCGGTTACAAAGTACTACGTTGCGGTACTTTCCTTCTTGCACCACATACTGGGTGCCCCAATGCGATATGTCATAAATAGCCTTTAGCATATGAAGTAGTGTGGGTAACTGGTACGAGTATAACCACTTCTGAAGAATGATAATTTACATTCTTGCGTCTATTTTTCCAAAACCATAACAACTGTTTTTAGGAAATGGGCAGGCCTGTTTGTTTAAAGTAACAGTGTTATTTGGATGTATATTGAAAGATGAATAGCTTGTTGTGCTACCGCTGAGTTGTTGCTGAATGAGCAGGGCTGAAGCTTTTGGCTTTACCTGCTATTGGGCTTTCTGTTGGGTAAACAGCTGGTAAAAGGCCAACCCACGTTTAATAAAGTTAGTATAGTCATCTGGTTTCATGCGCTTATTGCGGCGGTACAAAATCATTTGCTGGCCCAGGCCTTCAAAATACCATTTGGTATGGTCTTGCTCAAAGAAGTTTAGAATGGGCTGAGTAAAAAACTGGCGCACCAGTGCTTCATTACTGCCTTTGAGTAAATACTTTTTAGAAAAATCAGGGTGGCTGTCAAAGTCAATGTCTTGCATGCCCAGTTTGGTGCTCAGGCGCGAAAAGATATCTTCAGGGGCCATATGGAAGGTAGGCAACTGCAGCCGGGGCGATTCAATAAACAAAACGGTTTGGTTGTAGGTTGATGAGCTTTTGCCGTGGCCCACGGTGTAGCGGTAATCAAAAACCTGCATGTCAATGCCGTTTTGGTGGCCTATCATATGGTTGTAGGCCTGCCGAGAGTTGCTTCTGCCCAGGTTAAACAACTTAAACTGATGCATGACGTCAAGCACAATGTCAGTGGCTTTCTTAGAAAACGCAAGGCCCAGGCCTTTGGCTACCTCCTGTATTTTTTCTGTGCGTTTTTTTTCGGTGAAGTAGGCCAGCACCAAAATAACTACCACCAGGCCAATGAATATAAAAAAACCAACCATGCTTTGTGACTTATTTGATTGTTGCCATGAATTTAATGATTCAATGGCTTAGTTTTGGCTTGTTGGTATTACTTTTTGCCTATGCCTTTTACTTTTTCTCACCCTGCCCTGGTGCTTCTTATAGCTTTATTGCCCAGGCGATGGTATTCACTAACCGGGCTGGTAGCAGGAGCCTCTGTACCTGACTTTGATTATTTTATCTGGCTAAGCATTAAAAGTAAGTACGGGCATACCTGGCCGGGTATACTGTATTTTGATATA
>CAZXTW010000294.1:0-7300 GCA_964643525.1 uncultured Roseivirgaceae bacterium | reverse complement strand
TTTCAGGCCTGTGGAAGAGTTTTACCATAGCCCTGGGCCTGATTATTGTTTTAACGCTGCTTGTTTCGCGTTGGTATTATCGCAAACACGTTGTTGGGGCTAATACTGAATAAGCGTTTTTAACTGTTTCAGACCACAACTCTTTTGGATACGCTCACTATTATATTGTTTGCTGGTGTGGCCTTTGCCATTCAGATAGCCATTTTTATTATGGCCAGGCGCCACAAGAAAAAGGCTATGGAAAATGACCTTTTTATAAAGTACCGCATTAAAAGCCGGCAGGATGCCTGGCGATTGATGCAAAACAGTGAGCTGCCAGATCATGAACGGGCAGAGATAAAGCGGTTGTATGAAGAGATGACAGCCGATAAATAAATTTTTTATACTGGGGTGTAACCGCCTGGTTCATGGGGGCGTCAAAGGGGCAAATTCAACTAATTATCATTATTATGAATCCCATTATCATTCCCATAGTAGTACCAGCCATTACCTTTCTGTCAATTACATTGATTATTATCTTCATCAGGAAGTACATCAATGACGAGCGGATGGCCATGATCGAGAAAGGGCTCACCAAAAAAGATTTTTTTGACCAAACCATGGAGCTGAGCCTTTTTACCACCTTACGCATTGCCTTGTTGCTTGTTGGTGCGGGCGTTGGGTTGTTTTTTGCCAACATTCTGGATGGCATGTTTCAAGAGCCGGTAGCCGCTTATTTTAGCATGTTGCTGATCTTTGGTGGTGGTGGGCTGGTTGCCTCTTATTTTATGTTTAATAAGCGCGTAAAAAACCGTAGTGAACAACCTAATGCCAGTACACAGGCCGAATAACTATTTTGGCCTGTTGCCATTAACCGAAAAGTCAAAAACATCGGGCCGGTTGTAATGGCCGGTAACGTCAAGGCTCATTTTTTCTTTTGTGGTAAGCGTGGTGTCAATAGAGGCATACAGAATGGCCTCTTTGTCATACACAGGTTCTAAAATGTAGCGCCCATCAGGGCCAACTACGCAGCTGCCACCCTTCAGCACCCATTGTTCAGGATTTTCCTTAAAATGAGCAGGTAACTCAAGCTGTTGCGGTAATTCATTGGCTTTTAGCATTTGCCCTGCGCCAATAACAAACGTACGCCCCTCAAAGGCATAATTACGGCAGGCTACCTGGTGCATGTCGTGCACAGTGGGCCACACAGCCACATGTATCTGTTCTGCTTGCATGTGCATGGCCATTCGGCTGTGGGGCATCCAGTGCTCCCAGCAAATAAGGCCTCCCAGTTTACCTGCAGGGGTATCAACTGCTTGCAGGCCTGCCCCATCGCCATGGCCATAAACCAGCTTTTCAGTATAGGTGGGCATTAACTTGCGGTGGTGGTTTACCAGGTTACCCTGGTTATTGATGGTAATAAGGCTGTTGTAAATAGTGCCATGGCCTGGGCCGCTGTTTACTACCTCATTAACGCCCATAACTACACAAACACCCAGTGCTTTGGCCCATTTGCACAACATGGCGGTTTCAGGGCCGGGTACAGCAATGCCACTGGTATGGTGCAGGGCAAATACAGCTTTGGTTGGCTCATGGTTCCAGAGGGCTGCATTGGGGCAGTGGTCAAGCCAGGCAGGGTAGCCGCTTAGCCAGGTCTCACCAAAAACAACCAGTTGGGCCTGCTTTGCTGCCTCGGCCAGCAAAGCCTCGGCCTTTTGCAGGGTGGCCGCCTTGTTTAAATAAACTGGCCCATGTTGTACAATGGCCACAGTAGTAGTATTGCTCATAATGCTGCCTGTGTGGTGGGTTAAGCTGTGAATATAAGCGCGATTATAGGCAACCAAAAATGCATTTAAGGTTAATTATTAACCATGCAGCCCCAATGCCGGGTGGCTGCCATAAAAAAAGCCCCTTACAATAGTAAGAGGCTTTTTAGTGTTACGTGTATGATTATTGTTTAATAAAGCGGCGTGTTACAGATTCATCATTAGCCACCAATTGAATGGTGTACACCCCTGTGGCCAGGTTGGTAACGTCAATAGTGCCGTTTACCAGTTGGCCAGTGGCAATTTGTTGGCCAGTGGTGCTGGTAATGGTATACAGCACATTTTGCGTGGTGGTAGCCACAGTTAAGGTATTGCCCTTAACAGGGTTGGGGTACATGGTAATATCAAATGGGCCAATAGCGCCCCCGGCAGTGGTATAGTACTGGTTGGCTACGTTGGTAGTGCCGCAGGCACCCAGGTTGGTCCACCCGGTTGATGTGCGCACGTACAGGCTGCCCTGGTAGGTTACACTATCGCCTGGGCTGTAGCTTTGGCTGCTGCTCCATTCAGACACGCCAGCACAAATATCAGTAGCAGGTGGGGTAGAGGTTACCTGTACGGCATCTACAGCAATATCACCTTGCCAGGTAGTACCAGATACTGTGTTAAAGCGCACCTGCACGCTGCCACCTGTGTAGGCGGCCAGGTCAATGCTGGCGGTGTTCCACTGGTTGCCCTGGTTGCCAGACTGCGACCATTCGTTGGCCCAGGTGGCACCGTCGTCATCGCTCACCTCAACAGTAAGGCTGCCCATAGCCGCTGCGCCATACATATGGTAGCTAAAGTTAAAGAAGGCACTGCTCTGGCCAGACAGGTCAAGGCAGGGCGAAGTAATAATGGCCTGTTTGCTGGGGTAGCCAGTGCCGTTGCCTGATACCTCTACAAAAATGTAATAGCTGCCGTCAGTAGCGCTAGAGGGGCCTGTGTTGCTTGAAGGGGTGCCGCTGGCATCGCTCTGCCAGTTCAGGTCATCGCCAGTATTGTTGGTCCAGGCGCCAAGCGTATTCTCAAAGCTTTCGCTGTAAGGCAGGCTAACACCACCAGTACAGCCACCGCCGCCAGCACCTGGGGTGGTTACATTTTCGGTATTGCTAAAGGCCGATTCGTTGCCGGCAGCATCTTTGGCTTTAACCCTGAAGCTGTAAGCAGTGCTGGCAGTAAGGCCGGTAATATTAGCAGTAGTGCCCGTTACTGTGCCTAATACACTGCTGCCCTGGTACACATCATAACCTGTAACACCCACATTGTCGGTACTGGCCGTCCAGTTAAGCGTAAGGGTAGTTTGTGTTACATTAGAAGCTGCCAGGTTGGTAGGGGCAGTAGGTGCTTGTGTATCAGCACCGGCGCCAGTAATATTTACTGAGTAATCTTCTACCTCGCCATAAGTAAACGATTCACATGCGGTAGGTACGCCATTGTACTTCATTGATACCCGCATGGTGGTTGAGCCTTCAGTGGCCGAGCTGGGTACGGTAAAGCTGCCGCTTACAGGTGTGGCGTTGGTGGCGGCTTGGGTAAACACCTGCTCGCCAGCATCGCTAAAATCACCATCCTGGTTGTAGTCAATCCATACGCTGTAGCCCTCGTTGTACACGGTGCCCGTCCAGGTAGGGGTAATGGTAATAGTGGCAGCTGCGCTCTTGGCCAGATCGGTCGAAAGCGAAGTGTAATCGCCATAGCCACCTGCGCTGGCACCGGTGCTGTTGTCAATGCTGCCCAGCTGTACGCGGCCAATAAACTCGTCGCTGGTATTGTTGCCGTTACTGTTACAGTAAACCAGTTGTATATCAGTAGTAGTAAACGTCACTGAGCTGGTGTAGGCAGAGGTGCTGCCATCGTCACAACGGCTGCGTACCTGTGCTTCGTACTGGGTTAAAATGCTTAAGCCGCTCAGGGTAGTAGAAGTACCGGCTACATTGCTGGTGGTCCAGGTGCTGGTGCCGGTCTGGCGGTAGCGCACATCATAAGTGGCACCGGGCACGGCATCCCAGGCAAGGTCGGCTGAGTTTGAGCCCACATTGCTGGCGCCAAAGCTGGTAGGGGTGGTGGCGTTACATACAACAGGCGTGCCGGTAAGGCCAGTCACCACCAGGCTAAAGTTTTGGCTGCCACCGCTCAGTGAGCCTTTGTGGGTAACAGTAATGGTATAAGTACCGGTTGCACCGCTTACATCAATGCGCTCGTAAGGGTCAACATCGTTATCGCCTGTGCCATTGGTTGTAATTGAAGTCAGGCGGTAGGGCTGGTAGGTGGTGCCACCTTTGGTTACACGAATGTCAAGGTCGTTTACCAGTACAGGTGTAGTCAGGTTGGCAGTGCCCGAGTTAATGGTACCGGCGGGGTCAGTCCATGAAATAGAGGCCATCAATGGGCTTACGCCGTCACTCTCTACAGTAGTAGTGTAGGTTTGGCCCTGGCTTAAAGTTAACTCATCAATTCTTGACTCATTGCCGTTTTGCGTAATGGCATTGGCTGCATCCATGGTATTCATTAAGCCCCAGCCAAACACTACATCAGGGCCAGAGGTGCCGGCATCGTCGGCGGTGTGCAGGGCCAGGCCTTTCAGGGTGGCGGCACGCATAAAGCTGCCGTTCAGGTTGTTGTAATGCTGCTGTAACAACAACAGTGAGCCTGCTACGTTAGGGCCAGACATTGAAGTACCGCTAATTGAGGCGTAGTCAGAGTCAGAGCCATCGTAAGTAGAGTATACGCTGGTACCGTTACCGGTAATATCTGGCTTAATGCGCAAATCGTCAGTGGGGCCTTCGCTGCTGCTGCTGTTGATTGATACGCTCACCAGGTTGCCGTTGGCATCAATATTGGCATCTTGTGCATTGGCTACTACCATATTGTTTTTGGCGGTAGAGGTACCGGTAAGCTTATCATAAGATGACTGGCCGTTTAACGGGGCACCGTTAGATGAATTGTCGTTGCCATCGTTACCAGCAGAGTTTACCATCAGGTAAAAGGGCGAGTTGTACATCAGCTCATCCCAGTCGCGTGAATCCTGGATGTAAGCACCGAAATAATAATCGGGCACCAGGCTGGCGCGGAAGCCATAGCTGTGGTTAGAAATCAGCATGCCGTTAGCGGCAGCGTTGGTGGCCTCGGCCACATCGTTGTTCCAGTCGTGCGTAAGCGCCTGTGCCTGGGGGGCCATGCCTTTGGCGTTGGCTACAAAGCCTGAGGCTACAATGGTACCAGTTACGTGCTGGGCATGAAAACTGTTGCCATTTAATGAAGTAACACCATCGTTAATGCTTACCCGGTTATTGCCACCGGGGCCATCAAACTCCTGGTGAGAGGGCCTGGTGGGGCCACCATCCCATACGTGGGCTGTCATGCCCTGGCCGTCAAGGCTTAAGCCCAGTATACCGCCAATGTTAACAGTATTGGCCCGGGTTGAGCGTGAGGCAGCTACATTGTGCAGCGTCAGGTAAATGGGCGTGCCTTCAGTACTAACCCCTACCAGCTCGTCAAAGCTGCCATCTGAGTTGTACTTGAGCACATCCCAACCGTTTTGCTGGGCCATGGCCAGGGCCTGGTTTTTGTTGGTAGAGGCTTTTTGGGTAAACTCTTGTTCTAATTGGGAAAGTTTGGAGAGGTTGTACCCTTTGCGGATTTGCTGCTTCTGGGCAGCCGTTTGCCCATAGGCAGTAAGGCTACTGAACAATAGCACAATAAGCGCTATTTGCCAGCGTTTGATTTGGTTAATCATAGTAAAATTAAGTTTTGGTATAAATAATTGCAGCCTTGAAGGTATAAAAATTTGGCTGCAATACATAAAATATATGCTGCCCACACAATATTTCTGCTCCACAAGTCGTTATAGGGCGCTGTTAAATAAGGGCTTTTGTTTAAAGTTGAGTTCCTGATTTTTAACAAATCGCCGTTGGTGCGGGGCTGTTGTGTAACAAAAAAGCCAGCTTTTAATGAAGCTGGCTCTGTTTGTAGTAGTGTAGTGATTAGCAGTAGCAGGCGGTAGCTGCCATGGTGCCGCAAGGCGGGCCACCTAGAGAATCTTCTACAAAGCCGCAGGCAATGTCGGTTTTGCCACCACCTTTCACAGTGTTAATGTTTTCGTAGGTAAAACTGGTTGTAAAGCTCGTCACTTTCAATGAGCTTAATTTTTTCTTTTCCATTACAATTGGGTTAGAGTGAAAAGTTAATAACAAATGCTTAAACAATATTATTGTTTAGTAACGCAACTTTAAATGTAGTGCTTGTTTGGCCAGCGGCAAATACTTTAAAAGAAAATTACAACAATGCCCTCAATAACTGCTAATTGAATAAGTGGGCGTTGATCTGGTGGCAATTGCTGTTGGGTAATTGGCACAATTTACAGCACAGCTGAAATAACTTTGATTAAATATTTTAAGGCAACATAATCAGCGCAGGCGTCATTTTAACCCAACACTGCACACTAAACATTATGCTCAGGTGGCTGTTAGTGGTTTAGACTTGCGGCACGCTGCAGGTTAGTTTAAATCATTTTTACTTAACAACAACCACTATGTCAATTTTTACTTTGCCAAGGCTTTTTAGCATGGCTTTTATTACTTGTTTATGCCTGCTGGCTGTGGCTGCCAATGCACAAATTAATGGCTCTGGCACCGTACCATGCGGTAGCAGCACTGGTTATTCTTTCAACCCCGGCGGCAGTTGTGACGGACAGACGTACTTATGGCAAATTACTTTGCCTAATGGCACCAGCTATGTTTCATCCAGTACTTTCATAACCGTAAACTGGGGCTCTACCCCTGGCACTGGCGCTATTTCTGTAAGTGCCACCTGCTACTTTGGCGGTAATCCTTCACCTGCCAGTGGCTACCTGCCGGTAACGGTTGGCGGCACACCGTTACCAACGCCCAGCTCGTTAACAGGCCCTTCATTGTTGTGTAACAGCAGTAATGGTACCTATACGGCTGCCAGTGTATCGGGGGCATCGAGCTACACCTTTCAGGTGCCCGCTGGGTTTAGAATTAACGGGTCATTAACCACTGCATTAACTACAAGCTCAAACTCTGTTACTATTACCGGCCCTTCAAGCGGCTCAGGTAGTGGTACCGTTAGTGTCAGGGCCAATGGCAGTGGCTGTAATACCAGCAGTGGCTGGCGCAGCAGAACGGTACGTTACGGTACGCAATACCCCAACATTAGTGGCCCAAGCTCAGTATGCCAGTGGGGCTTTGCCAACTACTCTGCCTCAGGCTTTGGCTTGACCAACTACTCGTGGTCATTGCCTTCGTCGTTAGATCCGCTCGGCAGCACCTCATCATCAAGCGTTACTGTAGAGGTAATAGGCACTGCCAATGGCTATGTTGATGTAACGGCTACCTCTTGCGGCACTACCGTAAGCGACTTTCTATACGTGGTAGCACAGTCGTGCAGCGGCGGCGGCGGTGGCTTTGGTGGCCCGCTACGCCAGGGTAACCCGACTGACCTGGCCACGGCAGAGATCGAGTCGTTCCCCAACCCGGTAACTGACTTCCTGA
>CAZXTW010000293.1:0-7312 GCA_964643525.1 uncultured Roseivirgaceae bacterium | reverse complement strand
GGAAGGGTAGGTAATTGCTTAACCGCATACGCTCCCACCTTTTCCCAATACCGCCCGAGCCATAATTAATACAAAACAGGTCGGCACCAGCAGCAGCCGTTGCATTGCTTGTAAATAAATCCCACGATTGCACAGCATAAAAGTCAGAGTGGTAATTAATCACCACCTCACGGTAAGGCTTGTAGCGAAAGGGGGTGGCCGTCACTTTGATTGAATCCTGAAAGTAGCCCCGGTTGGGCCCGGTAATAATGGCCGTCAGGTCGGTGTAAATCAGGTTGCCGGTATCATCAAGCAGGCGCAGAATGTACTGCCCGCGCAGCGAGGGTATGCGGTAGTTGGCCGGGTAGCGGGCATCATAATCAATTTGCGGCAGGGCATTGTCTGGCGCATCTTCAGGTTGCATAGAACTTATGCGCGGCACATATGTATAAGAGCCATCTGCCTGCTTTAATGCCCAGGTGTCTGTGGCGTAAAACATGGCTTCCTGGCTTACCTGGCTGCGGTACCATTCGGCGCCAATGGCCTGCACGGTTACATTGCCAAACAGGCCAGAGGTAAGCTGGGCGCCACTAATGGGTGTCTGGTCAAGGTTATCTGCCTGGCTGTACATTAAAAAAGTGCCGGGCTTTTTAGCAAATACCACATAGGTTACTGTTTGCCCGGGGGCAGCCAGTGGGTTGTCATTGGCACCCACCCAGGCCCCGGCGCTGTTAATTGAGCCCAGGGGCTGCATACCATATATAAACACGCCGACATCGCGCGTGGTTTGCATTTTTGAAAAGGGGCCTGCCCCAGTAATTAATTGCCCTTGTGTTATCTGTTGTGTGGCTCCGGTGGGTGGCAAGTCCATAATGCCTGGTACATTGCCTGTTTGCCAGTTGGCAGAGGTATCGTAAGGGGTAAGCCAGTTGGTAAATGTAATCTTAATCACCTGGTTCTGGTTGGCCCTGATTACCATGGGGCGGGGGCGCTTCTCATCACGCAGGCGCGCATTGCCGGTGCCAGGCTCAGTGCCGGTAATAGCTACCACATCGCTTTTCAGGGCAAACACCATGCCTGTAGGCTTTGAAGCCCCCAGCCGGTTTAACATCCAGGGTTGGTCAATGGCCACCATGTCAACAAAAACAGTGTCGCCACTGTAATACGCCTGGGCCAATAATTGTGGGGAGTAACAAACGGTAAGCACGAGCCAGGCCAATAGTAGTATTGCCCGCCTCATAATTGATGAGTAGGTTATCATAAAGCTGTAGGTTAGTTGCTTATGTGTAGAAACATGTATTGAATCAAGGCCATTATTGGCCACTTACTTGCCCAACGGCAAGCATACCAGAACACGGTAAAGAGAAGAACAAATCGATATGCTGTTACAAAGTAGCGGGATTATTGCAGAAAAGCAAGCCGTGTTAATGGTTTATTGACACCTGTTCATGGAAAACTACAACTTACAGCAGGCAGGCAGTTGTTTGTACTTGAGCTTTATAATTAACATTGGCCATATAACATGTTATTTTAGATATACCGCCTTTGTTTTAGAAGGGACGAATGGTGTTTTAAGGGGTTTTGCTTTGACTAATGGAGCTAAAAATACAATAAGTGCCTATAATAGGGCATTTTATACATTGGGTTTTGATTTATATTTGGGCCTTTCTTATAACATTAATTTTTACCTTAACTAATCATTAACCACTATGAGAAAAGTCATCTTACTATCCTTTTTGTTTTTGGCATTGGGTGTAGCTTCTACTGATTTGCTGGCCCAGTGTAACCAATGTAGCATGAGCGGCCCCAGCAGCATTAACCAGGGGGCTACAAGTACTTATTCAACCTCTGGCCTTAGCGGGGCCAGCTATTTCTGGTCAACTACTGGCGGGTTGTCCATCCAGGGTGGCAATACGGGTACTTCAGTATCTGTCAGGGCCGATTCTGGTACTTCGGGTCAGGTTTGTGTAACGCGTTACCGGGCAGGTACAGCCCCTTGTTGTCGTTGCAGAACTATTACTATTGTGCCCCCTCCGCCACCTTGTATTGAGCCTACTAGTGTATCAATTGCTCAAACCCAGGGTAGTTGTCAAGGAGATGTGTTCAGGTTTACAGCCACAAGATTTCCTTCAAACAGTGCCAATGGCACTTACAGTTGGAGCGCTTTTCAGGGGGCTTCTATTATTAGTGGCCAGAACACCAATAGCGTGCTGGTCCAATCGCCTTCCAGTGGTGGGTTTAGCATTCAGGTAACGCTTACCTCTACCTGCAACAACAAGCAGGTTACCGGTTTTACGATTGCTGAGTTCAGCAATGCTTGTGGCGGTGGCGGCGGCCTTGGTGGCCCAATCATTTTTGAACCCAACGTTTACCCCAACCCCTCGGGCAATGCCGTAACGGTAGAGGTGCCTCAGGCTGCCGCAGGCCCTGCACCTGAAGTAACAGTTGAGGTGCTGAATGAGAGTGGCGAGGTATTACAAACCCAAACCCTCAAAAACGCGCGGCAGGAGGTAGACCTGAGTGGGTTGCCCAACGGCCCTTATTTCATCCGTACCCGCAGCAATGGCCAGGTATTGAAGACTACCCGCATTTTAAAAGAAAAGTAATTCATCGCGAATACTATTATCAAATAAGCACGACCCAAACCTGTGATGCAAACCACCACCATTTCATGTGTGGTGGTTTGCTGTTTTATAGGTGGCAATACAGTAGGGTAAGTGCTGGTTACACCTGGTGGGCCAGGGCTAGCTGCTTGCCATGGAAGGCAATGCCCAGGCGGTACAGGTGGCGGGCTTCGGCCTGTAGTTGGGCGGTGTACTGGCGTTGGTCTATTTGCTGCAGGGCCTCCTGGGCGGTGGCGTTGAGGGCTTCGGGGCTGGTGGCCTTTTTAAATTCCAGCACATAGGCCCGCCTATCGGCAGCGTCTTTGGGTACAATCACCATATCGGCGCGGCCCAGGCCCATTTCACGGTTGCTGGTAATGGTATGGGTAAAAAACAGAAAGCCCAGGGTGCCCATCATAAAGCTGTGGTATACGCGTTCGGGCGTATCGTCTGGTAGGTCATGGTAGCTAAATGCCTTCAGCACGTAAGCTTGCAGGTGCTGGCCAAACAGGTCAAAATTGCCATTGAGCAGGCTGTTTAACAGTGTATGGGCATTATCTATTTCAATGGTTTTGATAAAATAGCGCTTAAATATGGTTTGGTATACTGAAAGTACCTCAAGGTTGGGTATGCGCAGGGTATAATAGCGTTTGGTTACTACTTGCCTGCTTAGGGTGGCATTGAGGTAGCCACTAAACGTTAAAAAACTGAATAGTGCGCTTTGATGGGGGTGAGGCAGGTCTTTTAAATCTAAGTGTACATCAAGCGTAGTTTCAACTGATTCGTGGCGCATTAGGGTTTCTAATCGCGTAATGGTGCCCAGTCTGGCTCGTTCTAACTGGGCGGTGAGCAAACTGCTGCCGCAGGCCATTGGCCGCAGTGTTTTTTGCGGTAAGCTTAAGTAGTTGATGATTGACGATGGGTTGGCCATTTGCCGGCCCCCAAACTGGTGGCCACCGTACCACTGGTTAACTTGTTCAGGGGTATGTGGTTGGTTAAAGTCATTGAGTATACCTGCCACTTCCTTCATGGTAAAGCCAAACTTGTCGGCGTACATTTGGTTCAAGACTGTTTTTGCTACATAATTATTAAAACTGTCGAAGAAGCTGTTCGGAGAAATCCAGAATTCGCCGGCCATCAGTGCCTTGTGCAGGTAAGGAGAGTCTTTAAGACTTGAGGCTAACAGTACCCATGCAAAATGATTCATATGGCTATAAAAGTCATTTGTATAAGCATGTATCAGCCCGCTGTCGTATCCGTCAACCAGCACTACTACCGATCGGTTGTGGTATTGGTACAGCAACTCTACAAGCATTTTCAGGCTATAGCTCATAGTAGGCATATCAGCTTCTTTACGCAATAAGGCTATGAACTTTTTCTGGCTGTTTCCGGTCCATACCCTTTCATCGTTCAGCAAGTATTCATGGGGACTGCACATATCACTGACGGCCTTTGCTAGCTGTTGTTTCATCAGGGGCCAGTTGGATCCCTTACAGTTGCTCAGCGAAATAAACACCACCGGGTACTGGCCCTGGTGCTGCTGCCAGGTGTCGGTTTGGGTTATGGCCAGGCCTTTAAACAGGGCACTATAGTCGGTAACGCAATCAAAAAAGTACCGCAGCATAGTCAGGTTCAGTGTTTTGCCAAAGCGCCGGGGGCGGGGTAGTAAAATCACACGGCCGGCATCTTTTATTACTTCTTCAGCAAGTAGGCTCTTGTCAACATAATACAGGTCTTGCCTGCGCAGCTTCTCAAAGTCTGACGTGCCTATGGGTAGTTTTTTCCTTTTATTTGCCATTTTCATGCCTTAATATTAGTATTATTGACTTTATATTCCATATATATTTTCTATAATTTTATTTTATGCTTTAATTTTGGCATAATTAGTTTAAGGTCAATGTATGGTGGGCTGGCCGGCTTTGGCAAGGGGGAGGCAGCCACTCTGGGCGACAACGGGCCAACAGCAGTAGTAGGGAATACAGCTTGATAACACTTTAGAAAATTCTTTTAAGTGTATACAAGGACTGATAACACTTTAGAAAATTATTTTCAGTGTATACAAGGGCTGATAACACTTTAGAAAATTATTTTAAGTGTATACAAAGGCTGATAACACTTCAGATTTTTTTCAGAAGTGTATACAGAGGGCATTGGCTAAGATTAGGAGCCGATGTAGGGGAGCGTTTAAAGGCTGAAGGCTACGCCACCCCCTACCTGAACCGCCACAAGAGCGTAACAGCAGTAGGCGCTGCTTTTAATGCTGAGGCACGCACCCTGAAAGGCTGGGCCAGTGAGTTGTTGGCCCAATGATTTAAGCATCTATATTGAGTGGGGTGTTGGGGTGGAAGCTGCCAGGTAGTTTTTGCGTCTTATACATTTGTTGAATTTTTATTCGCTTAGTATTCTACAAAATATTTACTGTTCAACTTTCTGATATTTAACTAGAGTTACTGTTTATTGGTTAAATACTTCATAGTTAAGCATATTTTAGAATAATGTTTTGTTTGAATGATTACAGGTGTGGTTTTTGGTTTAGTTGCTGTTTGCGGTGTTACGATAAGGAATTTAGTTTGATAAAATTATTTTATTTTTCTTTAAACAATTCAAATTGTTTTGTAGTTTTGTGTCGTACTAAAAGAAAAACACCAGTCGCTTAGTCTTTTTTATTGTATTATTTAACCACTCTTATTCTTTCCTTCACAAACATTGGTTGTTAATATCAGGCTGACCTGATGTTGATGTGTGTTAAAATATGCTGCTTTATGCCAGCAAGTTTTGATCATATACTATTTATGTATGCCTTTAGAGGTGTGCTATGAGGAAAGTAATGCCTAAGAAGTTTTATTGATTTTAATAGATACAAACCCAATACATCAATTATTATGAACAAGCAATTAAAACTTTCAGATCTTAAGGTGCACAGCTTTGTGACCAAGTTAAAGACAGCCAATTCAAAGACTGCCAAAGGTGGGTCAGGTACATGGACAAACGTATGGTGTGATGACGGTTCTGGGTATGATGATACAAGAGATTCTTGTTATTACTCTGGCTGTGACCGTTATACCTGCCAGGGGCCTAATTGCTAATTACATAGCTTTTAGTGCCTTGTTGAGCTAATTAGTTAAAATTTTGAATACCCATGGGGTTGTTGGCATAGTTTGCTGGCAACCCTTTTTTTGTTGGCTGGCTTTTGCCTAGTAGTGTGCTTCAAAGCTTTTGCACTTGTTGAGCATAGTGGTTTATTAATTAGAAGATAGGTTAACTGATCAAGGTTCAGCAGTTTTCATTATATTGTATCAATTAATAACGTCAAACCAACTGTCATTATGAGTAAACAACTAGCACTAAAAGACTTAAAGGTCAAAAGCTTCATAACCAAAGCGCAGGTGGCCAACCAGCAAACCGTTAAGGGTGGCCTGGTTAATATTGGGATCATCGGAGAACGGTCAGATAACCCTGTAATCTGTGCTACATCAGTTAAAACCTGTGGGGTTTGCCCCGTAATTACCGGATTATAATAGTTTAAGTCTAACTCTAACAATTAACCAGCTTAAAAATGGAAAAGAAAAAATCATTAAACCTGAGTGCGTTAAAAGTTAAAAGCTTTGTAACGCAAGGCAATGCCCTGAATCAAAATACCGTAAAAGGTGGGACAGGCGTGCCCCTGGTTACCTTTATCGGTCCACCATGCGAAACCCTTGAGGCTACTTGTGGCCTTTGTATTACTGAACCTTATTGTGCCTGATTTATGCCTGTGGCTTAATTAATGCCAAACTACTGCTACCCATGTAGTGTGTCATTATTAGGCCAAAATGAAGCAAGCAATGCCCGGGTTAACAACAAAAGCCCGGGCTTTATCTTGTTTAATACTTTGAAAAACGAGTGCCAGGCTGCCTAACATTAGAAATCAAGCCAAATGGCATACCCAATAAGAGGCAGGTTAATGCACTAGGGTTCAGTAGATTTCATTATATTGTAACAGTTAATAACATCTAACCAACTATTGAAATGAAAAAGAAGTTAGACCTTAAAGTGCTTTCAGTAAAAAGTTTTGTCACGACCAAAGATGACCTGAACCAGGCTACAGTTAAAGGAGGTACGTTTTCTGGCGACCCTATACCTGGCTACACACAACTGCCCAGGTTTTGCCCTACAGAAGCATCTAACTGCAATATTTGCCCTACCAGAAACATATTATGTACCCTTTAATGAGGTAGGGCCTGTAAGTATTTCACTAATTCAATAAACCAACCATGCAAAAGAAATTAAGCCTACAACAATTGAAGGTAACAAGTTTCGTTACCGAGCACCAAATGGCAAATGAGCGTACCGTAAAAGGAGGCCTGGTTGCTGTGATTTTACCCATTGATAAGGTAGCCACTGAAGGTGGGGTGAATTGCATTACCAGAATCGAAACCTGTGGGGTTTGTGATACAGAGCTATCGCCCTGTAATGCAGTATTTAATTAATGGCTTTAGCCAAGTAAATAGCTACTATGAAAAATAATAAACTACAATTAAAAGACCTGGTGGTGAAGAGTTTTGTAACTGATTCACCCATTAAGAATGAAAATACGATTAAAGGAGGACTGGCCGAACGTATTGGCATTATTGGCGTAGGTGATATCACCTATGCCGGCAACTTGTGCGACACCAATAAAAGAACCTGTGGTGAGTGCGATACTGACCCGTTTTGCAGCTTTGACGATTGCAAAATTGACGAGGTGTTGT
>CAZXTW010000292.1:0-7315 GCA_964643525.1 uncultured Roseivirgaceae bacterium | reverse complement strand
CATACTACAAGATAAACATTTTACAGGAGTACCCCTTAGTCCGACAGACTCCTAGGGTGCGGGTTTAAGGTTTTTAGCCATCTTTACCAGGCGGTACTGGCCCACCTGCGTGTCATGGCCGGGTATAGGGGCAAAACCCCTTTTGCGGTAAAATAATTCCAGAAAATCATGGGCATGCAGGCTCAGCGTGGCCAGGCCCTGCTGTAGGGCCACCTGCTCAAGGTGGTGCAGCACCACTGCCGAAAGGCCCTGCCCCCGCCAGGGGGGCAGCACTGCTATGCGCGAAAGCACCCCGTGGCCAGCCTTGCCCCCTACCGGGTACAGGCGGCCACTGGCCGCAGGCTGCTGCTGTACCGCTACCAGCACATGCCAGCAGGTACTGTCAAGGCCGTCAGCATCGGCTGCGGCTGGTATGCCCTGCTCTGCCACAAACACCTGCTGCCGCATGGCCAGCACGGCGGCCATGCCTTTGTGCGCAATGCCTGCGCTGCCCTGCAATACCGTTACTGTATATGGCGGCACGCTCATTGCCCACCCTGCCGCTTCAGCACCTCGGTAATATGGGCCAGGTGGTGGCGCCCGTGCCAGCTGTAGCTGCCTGTTACCTCATCCAGCGTAACCGTTTGCCCTGTTTCAGGGTGCTCAAAGGCGCGTGCAAAATCAGCTTCGGTCAGCTGGCGCAGCAGGTACACCCAGCGGGCGTGCACACTGGCCAGCAGGTTTAATGACAGGGCTATGGGCCCGGCATAATCGGGCTGCTGTGCATACAGTGCCTCGTGGTAGGCCTTAATGCGCGGGGTGGCCTCTGTCAGCGTCCACTTGGTGCGTATCATCGCATGGGTATGGCTGTCGGGCAGGTGGTGCACCACCTGCCGCACCGTCCACCCGCCGGGGCGGTAGGGCATAGCCAGCTGGGCATCTGTTAAGGGGGCCACCACTGCTTCAAGCTGGGCCGGCAAGGCCGCAATGGCCTCAATATTAGCTGCACGCTCAGCAGCACTGTACGGGCCGGAGTACGCAAACGTACCTATGGGGTATTTTAAATCAAAATCTGGTGTAGTCATCAATACTTACAATTAGTCCGTTAAAACACGTTTCATCAAAAATATTAAAACATACCTGCAACCCCAGCGGTACAGCAGGTATATCACCCAACAAACAGCCTGCCCCGGAGCCACTTAATTCACATCATTCAAAAAAACTTCACAAAAAATTCATACACCCCCGGCTGGCCCTGCCACTCCCCTCCTACTGCCGTTATTTATTCTGCTGCCTGCCGGGCACCACCTGCCGGCAGGCACGCCTGCCAGGGCATGTAACCAGGGCCTGCGGGTACATACCTCAAAAACCCTTACCAGGCCCTGCATGGCAGGTGCCCACCTGCTGCCAGGGTCACACTGTCTTGTTATATAGCCCAGCTGTTACTAGGCAAAATTACCGATAGCACCAGCCACAATAACATACTATTTAACAGGTTAACTAAAACAACCATGTAACCATTGGCCGGTCTTTTTATAACAAAGTGCACCAAAAAAAGCTTTAAACAGCCTTTTTTTAAGTTAAATCAGGCCATAACTTACCTTACCTGTAAACAATAATGACAGCATACCTAACCAATTATGCTGTACTTTACGTATACTTGCAGTAGTTAAATGGCACCTTTTATAGCTTTAGCCATCTTTTACCCGCGACTGTTTTTTTAACTGTTCAAACTGTTTTTGCCCATGTGTACCAGTACCTATCCTGGCAGCCGCCTGCTGCCCTTCACTGTTGTGTGTATTGTGTTGTACCTGCTGCCGCTGGTGGTGGTGGCCCAAGGGGGTGACGATGCCCTGCCCGGCGCCGGGGTTGACCTGCAAATACCCCCCAACAACTACACGCCCCCCTCGCCAGAGGCAGCCGCCCTGGGGCAATACGGCAACACGCCCGTAAGCCTCTATACCGGCAAGCCCAACATCAGCCTGCCCCTGGGGCAGGTGCAGGGCCGCGAAATGGCCATTGATGTATCATTAAGCTACAACGCAGGGGGTGTGCTGGTAGAAGAGGTAGCCACCTGGGCCGGCCTGGGGTGGAGCCTCAACGCGGGCGGCGTCATTACCCGCGCCGTTAACGGCCAGCCCGATGAGGGGGCCTTTGGCGGCAGCACCGCCTACACCAGCCTGTACAGCAGTTATGACAAGGTAAAAAAGCTGTATGCAGGCTATGGCACTGACAGCGGCTACCAAACCGGCCAGTACCATGAGTACCGCACCGTGCTTGAGCGCATGGCCAACGGACAGATTGAAACGCAGCCCGATTATTATTTCTATAACTTTAACGGCTACCAGGGCAAAATTATGATTGACCCTGAAACGGGCCAGGCCTTTACACAGCCCTACTCTAACCTGAAAATTACCCCAGGCCTCACGGCCGATACCACCAGCCACTGGACCATAGTTACGCCCAATGGGGCCACCTACCGCTTCAGGCATCAGGAAATTACCAAAACCGCCCAGGAGGCAGGCACGCGCAGCCACATATCAGCCTGGTACCTTACAGAGGTCACCTCGCCCAACGGCCTTGACCAGTTTCAGTTCAACTACACCCAGGTAAATGATGTGTATGTTGATGCCAACACCAACAAACAGTTTAGAGAAACCTACAGCCTTACTGACAACCCCCAGGTATGTGGTGATTATTACAAACCCCAGCCCGTACTTCAAACTGATACCTGGCACACACAGCAGTTTTTAAGCAGCATTACCTGCACCAGCACGGGCAGCCAGCTGGTGGTGGGCAGCACGGCCCAGCGCAAAGACCATGCCCAGGGCCGCCGCCTTACGGGCATTACCTGTTACGCCCCCAACGGCCGCTTAAAAAGCAGCTACGCCCTGCACCACAGCTACTTTGGCAGCACCAGCACCAGCCATGCCTATGAAACCACAGCCGTTGAGCACCACACCCGCCTGCGGCTGGACAGCCTCACTGAATGGGGCCTGGCTGGTTTCGGGGCTGACTCACTGCAAAAGCCCGCCCACCGCTTTGTGTATGACCCCACCCCCCTGCCCAGCCGCTTTAGCTACGGGGTTGACCATTGGGGCTATTACAACGGCTTAACCAACAACACCACCTACATACCCAGGGTTGAAAACTACGGCGGCCAGGTGGGCCTTACCCTGCCCGGCGCCAACCGCCAGCCCAACTTTACCTATGCCAAAGCGGGCATACTCACCCAGGTAACCTACCCCACCGGCGGCACCACCACCTACCAGTACGAGCCGCACACCGTGCCCTACTACAACCCCTACAGCGTGCCTTACCTTGAGCAAACCCAAAGCGCCATTGTTAATGGCCAGGAAGACACCACCACCGGCATATACTGTTTTACCTGTAATGACGATGCCCTGCAGTATGCGCCCGCCTATGACTGGGCTGAGTTTACCCTGGTAAAAGAAAGTGACGTGCGCATTGAGCTGACAGGCACCGTACCCGGCAACCCCGGCATGAACGGCCTGCTGGCTATGGCCTTTGTCTGGAACACCAGCAACAGCCTGCCCCTGCAGCCCTTTCAAAGCAATGACGGCTTTCTGGTAAAAGACAGGGTAAACCTGACCAGCACCCTGCCCAAAGTCATGAACATGCGCCTCAACGTGGGCACCTACCGGGTGCTGGTGGCCAGCTCGGTAGCAAACAGCACCGTCAATGCCATTGTTACCTGGCTGGCCCCCAACAACTTGAGCCAAAAGCCCCTCAACAGCCAGGTGGGCGGCCTGCGCATCAAAACCATTACTGATTATGACGGCATAAACCCCGGCAACAACGTAGTGCGCCGGTTTGAATACACCACCCAAAACCCTGAAAGCAATACCGATAGCCTGGCCACCTCCGTGCCAGACAGTATTTGGTCAGTGCAGGGTGGCCTGCTGGTAAAAATACCCAACCCTGATGCCCAGCTGGCCGCAGGCCTGGTTGACTACTACCCCTCTTCAGGGCAGCTGTTTAGCATCCCTGATTATGACTATGTGCACCAGCAGGTAATCAAAACCCCACAAACCACCTTTGGGGCCAGCGCCAGCAGCCCGCCCGGCCCTGAAACCTACAGCTGCTTTTACCTCAAGCGCAGCGCCACCAGCCCCGGCCCCCTGGGCAAAGTGCAGGGCAGCCACATTGGCTACCAGCAGGTTATTGAGTACCGCCTTGATGCCCAGGGCCAGAAAACCAACGGCGCCACCGTATACAACTACACCAACCAGCCCGTGGCCAACTCAAGCAGCTTCCCCTTTGCACCGGCCAGTAACAATGATGATGTGAACGGCCTGCTGGTGCGCCAGACGGTGTACGATACGGCCGGCCTTAAGGTGCAGCGCACTGAAAATACCTACCAGTTTTTAAACGCCAATGATACGGTGCCCGGCGGCAACAACTTTCACCAGGCACTGGGCATTAAGGCTTCGGTTTACCAGGCCGATTATGAGTATATCTGCGCAGTAAATGATACCCTACCCAACGGCACCGTGCAGGAAACCATCCACAACATTTTCCCTAACGACCGTGAGGCCTACAAATGGCAGTGTGGCTTTGTCATTAAACTGGGCAATGATTTTGTGCCCTACTGCATTGACGAAACCAACAAAACCCACACCACAGAATCGCGCAGTGATTATACCTGTGTAGAATTTTTGGGCAAGCGCCGGGCCAAGGTAAAGGTAACCAGTGGCCAGGCCGGTGATGACAGCGTGCAGGTATGGGTAAGGGGCTGCCTGGATTATGACCCCAGCAAGGGCCCTGCCGACTGGCGCATTAACTGCAATTCAAAATGCGACAGCATACCCGAGGTGTATTTTGCCTGGGCCCATAAACTGGTTGAACCTGACGACCTGCGCTACAATTGCACCACCGCCGCTACGTACGACAAAGTGAGCACGGCTTTTTACAGCCTGCAAAGCCGCTGGAACTACCTGCAAAAAACCGTAAGCCGCACCTATGCCGCTGGTGATACCACGCAGTTTTTAGAAACCACTACTGAATACTTTTATGACAACCCCCGGCACCTGCAACCCACGCGCACGCTGGTAAGCAACAGCCGGGGCGAGCAATACACCACGGTAACGGGCTACCCGGCAGACTATGCCCCCGGCACTGACGCGGTGCTTGACCAAATGGTGGCCCGCAACATGCAGGGCCAGGTGGTTGAGCAGCAGCTGTGGCAGCATACCGGCACTGATACCCTGCTATTAAACGGCCTGGCCACCCGCTACAAGCTTGAAAACAACGCCGTGGTGCCAGATACCCTGCTGGGCTTTGAGCAGCCCCAGCCCCTGCCCCTGGCGCAGGCCGGTGGCTTTGGCATTGACAGCACCCGCGCCGTTAGCCTGCCCGCTGCTTATACCTTTTTGCGGGCCTACCCCAGGTACTACGGCTCGGCCCGGCCCCGCCATGTATACAACCGCAACGGCCTGCACCAAACCTATGTGTGGTGCCGTGATTCACTGCTGCTGCTGGCAGAGGTAACCGGCGCCAGGCCTGACAATACCGCCTACAGCAGCTTTGAAGCACCAGATGATAAGGGCGGCTGGGCCTACAACAACAACAACATCACCACCCACAACGCCGCCAGCAGCCCCACCCCCGGCCCCCAGGCAGATAATTATGCCGTAACCGGCCACAAGGTGCTGCAGCTTACCGGCACCCAACAGGTTAAAAAGCTGTACCCCGTGCTTGATGGTGACTTTGTGCTGTCATACTGGTACAAAAACGGCACCCCCACCGTAAACACCAGCGGCACGCGGCACCGTACTGACAGCCTGGCCGGGCAAAACGGCTGGCAGCTGCACCGCCACTACTTAACCCTTACCAGCAGTGACTCGCTGGCGGTGGGCGGCACCGTACTGCTTGACGAAATGCGCCTGTACCCGCAAACGGCGCAAATGACCACCTACGCCTACCACCACGCCCTGGGCATTACCCATGTGGCCGATGCCAACGACAATGTGAGCCGCTATTTTTACGATGCCCTGGGCCGCCTTACCCATGTGGCTGATTTTAACGGCCACATTGCCCAGCAGTACCAGTACACCTACGGCACCCGCCAGGTGGCCCTGCTGCCCTTTACCATTAGCAATACGGCCCCATTTGCCAATGCCACCGTTAACTTTGATGCCACGGCTGCCCTGGGCAACAGCCCCGGCCTGGCAGGTGCCGCCCAGTACCAGTGGCACTTTGGTGATGGCACCACACAGGCCTACAGCACCAGCCCCACCGCCAGCCACAGCTACACCCAGCCGGGCCTCTATACCGTCACCCTTACCGTGCAGCACCCCACCCTTACCGCCCCCATCACCATACAGGGCCTGGTCAACGTAGCCCGGCAGCTAAGCGTAAGCATTGACACCACGGTGTTTGCCCACCCGGCCACGCTTGACGGCAACACCGCCACCACCACACAGTGCCGCGCCACCGTAGCCGGCGGCTCTGGCACTTACCATTACCTGTGGCGCATCAAAAATGCCAGCCTGCCCGGCGCCACCTATGACACCGTGCCCGCACAGGCCGTGCTCAACCTGGGCGACAGCCTTTGTGCCACTGAAATTAACCTGCAGGTTACTGACCTGAGCCATACCGCCACGGCCGATACCACCTTTACCCTCACCACGGCCAACGTCATTGGCTCAGGCATGAGCCTGGCCGGCACCACGGCCGATACCGTCAGGGCCACCATCAATGCCCCCTGCGGGTATGACTCTGTGTACTGGCAAATTACCAACACCACGGCCAACTTTGTGGCCTTTACTGATTCGGCCAGCAGCAGCATAGTCTTCCCCAGAACCACCTGCGGCAAGCTGCAAATAGCCTGCACCCTGGTGGGCAACGGCGGCCGCGTAACCCACCTTGACAGCCTTACCGAGGCCAACATTACCCAAAACACCAGCTACAGCATTAACGGGGTGGTAACCCCCATTACCAATGGCCAAACCATTAACCTGGTTGAGAATGACTCTGTTACCTTTAATGTAAACCCCGTCCTTGACTGCGGCTTTACCCAGTATGAATGGTATTTAGATGATGCGGCCACGCCCAACGGCACCACGGCCACCCACACCTTTGCGGTGCCCGGCGGCCTGCAGGGCGTACAGCTCAGGCTCATTGGCCCTGGCAAACAGGTGATCTACAACTTTTTTATTGAGGTAGAAAACGTTGACAGTAACCCATGAGAATAACCACCAAACCCCACACCACCACGCCATGACACCCACCAACCAACCCTATACATTCGGCCAAACCAAAAGGCACCCGAATCAAAAACACCGCAACCCAAACACAAACACAAACCCAAACC
>CAZXTW010000291.1:0-7315 GCA_964643525.1 uncultured Roseivirgaceae bacterium | reverse complement strand
CTGCCACGCTAATACTCCACATACAACAGGCAGTGGCCCAGTGCAATGATTGCAGCCCTGCTACAAAAGCTGAAGCCGACTTTTGCTTTACCAGTGACTTGTTTGAAGGGTATTGTGCCAGCTTTACTGAAAAGGGAGCAACCTTCACCCTGCGTGCAGGCAAGAAAGTAAAGCTGATTCGAGTAGCTGAAGGCGACACCGCCGATGCGGCATATTACTTAAACCTAATAGCAGAAAAAAAGCTGAAGTTGAGCACTAAAGACCTGCTTTTTATTCAAGAAGCATGGGCAGTATGGCCTAAAGAAAAAGCCAACATAGGGTTTGTATTTGAAGAAAATGGCCTGGGCATAAAAATTCTTGAAGAAGGTACTGGCGAGCTGCCAGAAGACGGCCGCAACATAAAAGTGCACTATACCGGCTATTTAGAAGATGGCACTAAGTTTGACAGCTCATATGATAGAGGCCAGCCGTTTTCATTTATGCTTGGCAGAGGTAGGGTAATTAAGGGCTGGGACCAGGGAGTAGCCAAACTTAAGATCGGTACCAAGGCTATTCTTAAAATACCAGCTGAGCTTGGCTATGGCAGCCGCGGTGCTGGCGGCGTTATACCCCCCAATGCTACCCTGTTGTTTGAAATTGAAGTAGTAGGGTACTAATGCAACGGTCAGTAACCCGTTGCGCCTGGGCACAAGGCCATGACGAGGCCTACGTGCGTTACCATGATGAAGAGTGGGGCGTGCCCGTGCACGACGACCATATACACTTTGAGTTTTTGATTTTAGAAGCTGCACAGGCTGGCCTGAGCTGGGCCACTGTGCTCAAAAAGAGAGAAGGCTACCGGCGTGCATTTGCCAGCTTTGACGTGCATCAGGTGGCGCAGTATGGCCAGGCAGATGTAGAGAGGCTTGTTACCGATAAATCTATAATCAGAAATAGACTGAAGATACAGGCGGCCATCAATAATGCAAAGTTGTTTATTAAGGTGCAGGAAGAATTTGGAAGCTTCGATCAGTACGTTTGGTCATTTGTGCAGGGCAAACCTATCATTAATGCATGGAAAGAAGTAAGCCAGGTACCAGCGACCACCAAAGAGTCTGACGTACTAAGCAAAGACCTCAAAAAGCGCGGCTTTAAGTTTGTAGGGTCAACTATTATGTATGCCTATATGCAGGCGGTGGGCCTGGTAAACGACCATACGGTAGATTGCTTCAGGTATAAAGAGCTGGCTTAACAACGTTTGCTTACATACCCATTACCAAATCTTTTTTGGCCATGTACACAGCCCAAATACCTCTGAGCTCATTCAGGTTGTAGCCCGTTGCTTTATCATTGGGGTAGAGTTGTTTAATCAACGCTTCAGCCTCGGCATCTAATGTTTCACCAGGTATACCATGACATTGTAAGCAAAGTGGGTTGCCCAGAACTATCGGTTTGGTGTATAGGTAGTAATCTTTATTGGCTTTTACCGCTTGTGGCTCAGCCACAGCACCTTGTTCTATTGCGTACTGGTAGGCGTCAAAGTAGGCAAGGGTTAGCGTATCGGGTAAATTCTCTGGGTTTCTATTTTTTGTGGTTACCCGCTTTATAGTAGCCTTAAAGGGGTTCTCAACACTGTCAAGTATGCCCTGGGCATGTATATTACAATATTGCAAAGCACCGGCCAACCCTTGCTGCTCAATGGCTTGCGTCAGTTGGGTTAGTAAAGCCTGCTCGCAAGCAGCAACCAATTGCGGTCCTACCTCATTAGCCTTTTCATGAATATCAGTTTCAGTAAGGTACTTAAGCTCACGTTGCTTTTTCTCTTCGGCTAAAGCAGCCTGGTTTACCTTATTTTGATTGCTGTGGCATGCTGAAAATAAAACAAAAAGCAAGCCCCAAAAAAGCAGTGTGTACTTCATGCTTATGCTGATGCCCTTGCGTTTGAAATGTCAGCCCCAAACAGCAAGTACTTTTCAGCATTACTTTGCATATCGTACGCTTTGCCGGCACTGATGTATATGGCTACTTTTTCGCGCTGCTTATTGTACAGCTCTAATGCGCCCGACCAATTGTCGTTGGCATCAAGTCCGCGCTTTAATGTGTTTAAGCCTTCAACCGAAACAACCAGTTGGTCAAAAGTACGGCCTGACAGGTCGTGGCTTTCATAGCCTAAAATATTGCCAACCAATTCGTTGGTGTTGGCAATATTAAAGCCTGCATCTAACTCAATGAGCATATTGGTTGATGTAATGATGCGCTCTTTATCTTCAGTATCACGTTGTGATCGCTCCATTTCTTCCTGTGTAGCCTGCAGCTCTTCCATATTTTGGCGCATTTCCTCTTCCTGCGCGCGCATCATTTCAGTCATATTGGTTGATTCCTCTAAAAGCTTCTGTGTGCGCTGGGTAATTTTACCTGATGAAATGCTGGAGGCAATGCTTTCGGCAATACGCTCAACAAACTCAATCTCAAAAGGCTCAAAATGGTTGAACGAGGCTATTTCAACCACACCAAATATATCTTCATTTACCTTTAAGGGCACTATTAAAATGCTTCTGGGGTTGGCTTCACCCAGGCCAGAGGTTATGGTCACATAATCATCGGGTACTTCTGTCAGGTAAATGGTATCTTTCTCTAACCACGCCTGGCCCGTCAGGCCATCGCCTACAAAAATCTGCTGGTCAAGATATTTTTTCTTATCCCAGGCATAACAGGCCAGTAGCGTCAGGTAATCTTCCTCGCTGTCATCTTCATGCTCGTTAATAACATACAAGCCGCCCTGGTTGGCGTTGAGGTATTTAATCAGGTTAGAAATAATCTCATCACTAAGGCGTTCAAGGTTATCATTATTCTTCCTGAGTATCTCACCAAACTTGGCAAGCCCCTCAGTAGCCCAGTTGCGTCGTTTGTCGTCTTCAGCTACCTTCTTCAGGTTTTTGCGCATATTAATCAGGGCATTGCCCAGTACGTCATTATTACTAAGCGGCGTAAACTCAGCATCGTATTTGCCCTGCCCTATATCTTCAGCAAAAAATGAGGTAGACTTCAGGCCGTTTACCAGGCTTTCTACAGCCAGGGCCATCTCGCCAATTTCGTCATTACCAAAGCGCTGTTCAGCATCTTCAGGTAATTCTCCCCGCCCTAGCTTCAGAATAATCTCTTTAATGTAGTTAATTGGGCGGGTAATTGACCGTGCCATGAAAATACTAACCAGCACGCCAATGAGAATAATGCCAGGTATTAAAAAGTAGGCTGTATTTTTTAACTGGTTAGAGTTTGCGGTAATTTCAGCGTCAGCCAGTTCACTTTCCTGTTGTTTTTCATTGACCAACTCCTGCAACAGAGCCAGCAGCTCCTTGGTTCGTGGCAGTACTTCGCTTTCTATAGCCTCTTCTGTTGTGAACTTATCCAGCGCGTCTTCATAGTCTTCAAACGTAACCAGCGTGCTCATAATTACCTGTTGCTGCTCAAGCAACGCCTCCATTTTTATAAAGGCTGTATCCATCTTGAATTGCTGGTTCTCGTCTTTCCAGAAACTGGTCAGGCTTTGAATATTCTTTTTAAGCTCTTTGTATTCTAAGTCGTGCAGCTTTTTAAGTGCCTCTTTATCTTCATTATTACTGCTGCTATTGCCCAGGTACACCCAGTTGGTAATGAGCATTTTTGAGCGGGTGGCTAACAGAATAAAATCTTTGAGCACATCTGCCGAGGGCCTCACATTGGCCGAAGCATCATTGACCACCCTGTCATTGTTGTTCAAGATTACAATCGAATAAATTCCATACCCTGTGAATATTAAGATAAGGCCAATGAACCCCGCGAGGATCTTGTTAGAGATGGTAAATCTAAAATTTTTCATTTCTGATCTCTTTATACAACAATGCCTGGATTTTAGAAAACCCTAGACTCATTCAAATATAGAATATTTAGAATGAAGTGTAATAACAAAATGAGGCTGCCTTTATTCAAGACAGCCTCATTTATTGAAATAACGGATATAGTATCAATTAGACCAGAATGGCAAGCCTGGATAGTTCGGATGAAATTTTCAGGTTGGCACTTTCGGCCGCTGCTTTATTTAACTCAAATTTCCACTTACCTTCCTTAATGATGAAGTTGATGGCGCTGCCTTTTGTGGCCAGGCCATCTTGCTCTGTAATAAGCAATGTAGAAGCGCCCTTCAACTTTGAACGTACATCTTTCAACTTGCCACTGTTATTCTCTGGAATAAATAAAATGTGGCACTGCGAAATGTCTGATGCATTACTGAATACCTTAATGGTAAACTTTTGTGAGCCTACTGATTTAACCTGGGCCATATTTTTCAGGTGCTCAACAATTGGGGAATCGCCCAGGACACCGATGACAAAGTCACCGTTTTTATAAGAATCAGGCCACTCTATGTACTTAGTAAAGTTGTACATGAAAATGGAATGAAACTTATAATCTTGCGAGTTAGCGTGCGCGCCACTGATTACCAGAAGAAAAACGATGACGAGCTTAGAAAATAGTTTCATGACTTCTGTTTGTTAATTTGCTTGCCTTGTGATTGAATGCATACTAAGTTTTAATCAAGTAGAATAGAAGAGAGAGTTTTCCCTTTTTCTACATTACAAATGTAAACCGTCTGTGACTAGCATAAATATTGAATGGTGCATAAACCGTACATTTGGTTGGTTTGATTCCATTTTTAAAAAAAGGCAAAACAGTAAAATCTCATACCTTACGTAGTAATACGTACACACCGCGTTTTGCCTACGTAAATTTGACGAAGCGGCAGAGGCATAAATACGTATAAACTAGCTGTTTAGTGGCTTAAAAGGCCAGTTTGGCTTTTTGCACTCCATTTGAAAAGGGGCAGCAATACATGCTTAAAATCATTTTAAGTTAACTGTTAAGCCCAAAATCATTACAGTTTAACTAATTTTAGCACTTCAAAACCACATGTGATGATTGAAAAACTAGAAGCTTTTAAGCAAAGATTTGAAGAAGTGGGGCAGCTTATTGTGCAGCCTGATACCATTGCTGATATTAAACTATACTCAAAGTTAAATAAGGAATATAAAGAACTGGAAAAGCTCGTAACAGAGTTTGATGCTTACCAGAAGGTGTTGAGCGACCTTGAAAGCACCAAAGAACTACTTGATGTTGAAAAAGAGGCAGAGTTTAGAGAACTGGCCAAGATGGAACTGGATGAGCTGACTCAAAAAAGAGATGAGCTGGAGCAAAAACTAAAACAACTGTTGATACCCAAAGACCCCAATGATAGCAAAGATTCAATACTAGAAATTAGGGCGGGTACAGGCGGCGATGAGGCAGCACTGTTTGCGGGTGATTTGTTTAGAATGTACCAACGCTTTGCCGATAAGAAGGGCTGGAAGCTTACAGTATTAGATTTAACTGAGGGCACAGCAGGAGGTTACAAAGAGATTATTAGTACCGTTACGGGCAACGATGTGTATGGTATGTTAAAGTTTGAGTCGGGCGTGCACCGTGTACAACGCGTGCCAGCTACTGAAACGCAGGGCCGTGTACATACATCTGCCGCCAGTGTGGCCGTACTGCCAGAAATGGAAGAGGTAGAAGTTGAGCTTGATATGAACGAGGTTAGGAAAGACACCTTCTGTTCATCAGGGCCTGGCGGTCAGTCAGTCAATACAACCTACTCGGCCGTTCGCCTTACGCACATTCCTACCGGGTTGGTTGTTACCTGCCAGGATGAGAAGTCGCAAATTAAAAACCTTGAAAAAGCCAAGAAGGTGTTGCGGTCACGCATGTATGAGATTGAGCTGCAAAAGCATAATGACGAGGTAGGCGCGCAGCGTAAATCTATGGTGGGCAGTGGCGACCGTTCTGACAAGATTAGAACATACAATTACCCGCAGGGCCGTGTAACAGACCACCGCATTGGGTACTCTGTACATAACCTGCCCACTGTAATGGATGGCGAGTTGGATAACTTTGTGGAGCAACTACGTATTGCTGAAAACACAGAAAAAATGAAAGACGGCGAGTTTTAGGGTGGCTAGACAAACATATTTTATTTACTGATGCGTTAAGCTTCAGTAGCCCAATAAACTTACCATTTACCTTGGCCCCTATGACCCAAAGCAAAAGCATTGTTGTACTGAGCCTGTTGGCCTGGCTTTTAATTATGGCTGCCTGCCAAAAGCAAGAAGAAATTATTGTTACGAGCCCAGGTGCCCGCCTTGCTACAACTGACGATACCGTTATATTTGATACGGTATTTACAGTGCGTGGCAGCATTACCAAACGGTTTAAGATTTTAAACCCCAACGATAATGCCATTCGCATTGATGATGTATATGTAGGTGGAGGGAGTAGCTCGCCCTACCGGATAATTTTTGATGGCCGTCCAGGCAGCCGATTTGAAAATCAGGTACTGCTTGGGGGTGACAGCCTGTTGGTTTTGGTAGAAGTTACGATTGATCCTGTGGCAGATAACCTGCCCTTTTTGGTTACAGACTCAGTAGTGATAGAAAGCAACACCAATACTGACGTAGTAAAGCTGGTAGCATGGGGCCAGGATGCCAACTTTTTTAACGATTCTATTTTAGCCTGTAATACTACCTGGACGGCCGACCGCCCCTATGTCATTACCAACTCGGTATTGGTCAATGAAGGCTGTACACTAACCATTGAGCCGGGCACTCAGGTTTTTTCGGCCAATGGCTCAGCCATACTGGTAGCCGGCAGTTTAACTGTAAATGGCACTAACCAAATGCCCGTATCTTTTTTGAATGACCGTTTAGATGAAGGTTTTGAAAATGCCCCCGGCCAGTGGGTAGGCATCTTTTTTCTGGAAGGAAGCAAAGACAATACAATTAACCATGCTATTATCAGAAACGCCCAAATAGGCTTAAGAGTAGGTACACCAGATAATGATACCATTGCTGATGTTACCGTGAATAACACCATTATAGAAAACATGACCGACTCTGGCATACTAGGCTTTAGTGCTGATATTACTGCCAATAATACATTGATTAATAATTGTGCCGTGTATACAGTTGGACATTTTATTGGGGGTACCTACAGGTACAACCATTGTACGTTTGCCAACTTCTCATTTGACTTCTTCCGTGACCAGCCTTCTGTAGTTTGGGCAGACAATGTAATTGCGGGCGAAGAAACCCTGATTGATGACTTTAACCTGCGAATGTTCAATACAATTATATGGGGTAGCTTATCTGAAGAGTTGCTGCTGTCATCTACAGGTGAAGCCAGGTTTGAGGTTTTCCTTGCCAACAACATCATCAAAACTGAAATTGAAGGGTTTGATATCAATAGCAATATTATTAATGAAGACCCTAGC
>CAZXTW010000290.1:5674-7341 GCA_964643525.1 uncultured Roseivirgaceae bacterium | reverse complement strand
AAAACACTCCATTGTTATCGGTAGTAGCAGTACTAGCATACGGCGCAGTAATGTATGCATTTGGCACATACTCAACTTTGCCGGTTTTGTATTCACTGTTATGAATTCTGAGCTGCCCTTTTAAAGTGATTTTTTGGGCATGCAAGGCAAATGGGCACAGCAAAAAAACGTACATTAAGAGGGCTAAAACTAAAAATATGTAGTGGTTGCCCTTAACTCTGCCGGCACAAGAGTTAACATTTTTAAGAATATTAAGCATTAGCTTAAGCGTTGGTTGCAAGTAATAATGATACCACTAAGCTAATGGGGGTAATACAGGTGGCAAATAGTCAGAAACTAGGATATTGATTAGTCAGAACTGACCATTTTAACCTATACAAGCAGAAGTTTGCCTATATATTAACGTCAATTATTTGCAGACTCAATAATCAAGGTGTTTAGCCTCACTCTTCTGCCCATTTCAGGATGTTGGTAATGACGGTTTGCCATTGCATGTTGTTGTAGTCGGGTTGGCCCTGGGGGTTTAGGGGGGCAAAATTGTGGTTAAGGCCTACCAGGGGCTTCATGGTAAGGTTGGTTTTGCCGACTTGGGCAAATAGCAGCGGAAGCACATCGCAGCTGGTGGCGGCCACATCGGCAGTGCCATATACTACATACAGCGGTAGGTCAAGGGTCAGCAGCTGCTGTAGGTGGTTTTGCGAAAAGCTAAGCGTCGTGGCCGGCAGGTCGGCATAGCGGGCATCGGCACTGGTGGGGTTGTCGGCAAGCCACTGCCATTGTGCATACAGCGCATCAATGGCCTCCTGGGCCTGCTGGTGGGTCATGGCCCCGGTCAGGGCCTGTAGGCGCGCACTTTTAATATACCCCTGAAAGCGGCCTATGGGCGTGCCGCTGGCATAGGCCAGATGGGTAATGCGCGCATCTTCCGCCGCCAGCCTGGCCCCTACCTGCGCGCCCTGTGAATGGCCAAAGGCCACCACCCGGCTGGCATCGGCCCAGGGCTGGGCCAGCACATAATTTAACACTGCCTGTGCGCGGCGCACATAATTGTCCAGGTAATTGGCAGCCAGGTAGTGGGGGGCCAGGGCATTGGGCTGGGCCGTATCTGGCACCCAGCAGTGCTGCGGGTTAAGTTCGTTAAAGGCAGCCACGGCCGGGGTGTGGGGCATGCTAATCATTACCAAATGGTAGGCGCGGCCTACGGCCGCATAATCAAAGTTATAGTTGGCAATAAACTGGCGGCCGTTGGGCAGCTCGGTAATCAGGGGTCGCGGCAATGAGCCCTGCAAAAAAAGCAGCACCGGCTTGCGCTGGGCCTCAGCGGCAGGGCTCTTGATAAAGGCAATGGTGTCATGGGCGGTAGGCAGCGCATACAGGCGCACGTCTAGCCCCTCAACAGCTTGGCTGGGCTGCAACAGGCTTTGTCCCGCACCGGGGCTGGTTGCCAGCAAGGCAAGCACCAGCAGGCAGCCAAAGCATGACGAAAAAAGTGGTTTAACTTGGTTCATTACAATATTGTTTGCTGCTAATGTAAGTACTGCCCCGCAAGCTGGGTAGTGCAACACAACAATGCAGGGAGGCCTAAGGCCCAAAAAGCCCCGTTAAACGCCTGCAAAGCGGTTGTAACACATGTAAAAAAATGTAAATTATTGCCAATGGGCAGTTAT
>CAZXTW010000290.1:0-5574 GCA_964643525.1 uncultured Roseivirgaceae bacterium | reverse complement strand
CAAAGCGGTTGTAACACATGTAAAAAAATGTAAATTATTGCCAATGGGCAGTTATATTAAGGGCTTCGGGCGGTTGGGTTAGGGGCTTGTAGCCTCAGGCTTTAAGGCTTGGAGTGGCTAAAACCTTCAAGGTTCTGATTTAAAACCTTCAAGGTTCTTGACGTAAACCTTCAAGGTTCTTAACGAAAACCTTCAAGGTTCTTGACGTAAACCTTCAAGGTTCTTAACAAAAACCTTCAAGGTTCTTGACGTAAACCTTCAAGGTTATTGACACAAACCTTAAAGGTTTTTGTTACGGCATGCTACTTATAAGGAGGCTTGAAGCCCCTACAACAACCCAAATAGGGCGCAGGGCAAACTGCCGCAAGGCCCAAAAGCCTGGGCACAACCACTGGGGTTATTGGTTAGGGGGCTATGGTAAACACAGTTTCAAGCTGGCCGGTAATGTAATTGCTGCGGGCATTGGGGCGGTTGGTTACTGAAAGCGTGTAACTACCCGCCGGCAAGGTGGCAGGCACTAAAAACATCAATGATTTGGGGCTGTTCTGGCCAATGGTGGCAATGCGGGTTTGCTCGCCCGCCTCGTTGGTTAAAAATACACCCTGGTTGGGGTCATCTGCCTCTACCTTCAGGTTATTGCCAATAAGCGTGGCCATGCCGCCCGGCATAAAATGGGTGCGGCTGTTGGTGGCCACGTCAATACACTCTTCTAGTAAAGGGCGGCTCTTTTTGCGGCTGCGGGTAAACTGCGGCCACAGGTTGGCCAGCTGCCGCTTCAGCTTCTTGCCGGTGGCCGCCTGTAGGCGCACCTCGTGCCGGTTGGGGTCAAAAAAATCATCGGCCCCGTTAAACTGCCCCTTCACCACCAGGGCCATATTCACAAAGCTCAGGTTTACCTTATAACCGGCCTGCAGCTGGTCGCTAATTACATCGCCCATGAGGTGCACCAGCCCGCGGATGCTCTCTTTGGGCATGCCGCTGTGGCGGCTGGCCATCAGGTCAATCAGGGCGTCTTCATCAATGCTGCGCACATACTCAGTACGGGCATAATAACTGCTTTTGCTTTGCATCAGGGCGTTGCGGTGCAATGAATATTGTAAGGGCATAAGGCGTTCAATTTTTAGGTACAACCATCAATCAATAACCTCTAATATACCCTAAAAACGGTGAATACATTACACTGGGGTGGGCAGCGCCTCAAGTTGGTAACCTGTAATGGCCTTTTGGGCAGAGCTAAAGTTAATGCCCAGCAGGTAAACGGGGTTGGGGCTGTTGGTGTAGGGGCCTGCGTAGTTATTGGCCTTAATCTGGGCCAGGGCCGTGGCGGCACTCTGGTCAAGCTTAAACTCTATAATGTAGGTATGGGTGGGCAGCTTAATAATGCAATCGGCACGGCCCTGCGCCATGCTGGTTTCGGCTTCGGCATAAACGCCTGCCAATGAAAGGGCCAAAAAAGTAATGCTGTGGTAGTAGGCCTCTTTATTGGCTATAAACAGCTGGTGGGGTATTTTGGCAAACAGCACGTTTAACGCAGCCACAAAAGCTTCAGGGTTATGGGCCTTCAGGGCCTTGGCCACCTTATTGGCATAAGGCCCCGTTTTGCTGGGAAAATAGCCAGAGCTTTCGGCAAGGAGGTAAATCAGAAACGACTGCCGCACCTCCTGATTGGGGTAGCCCACCTCATACTCATTTTGGCCCAGCTGCTTTTTAATGGTTATATAACCGGTTTGAAACAGCAGGGCGTGCAAATCAATATCACCCAGTTCAAAGCTGCTAAAGGCCGCCTCGGCTACCTCTTCGCCCTCTACATCATACAGGTGGTGCTTGTTTAACAGCTTGGTTAAAAAGGTGGGCGTGCCAGAATCAAACCAGAAGTTGCGAAACAGCCCCTCAGAAAAAAAGTTCAGGATGCTCCAGGGGTTATATACGCGGTGGGTGCCGGTCCAGCTGTAGCCATTGTACCACACGCCCATCTGGTGCAGCAAGGCCTCGCGCCCACCATGCGCCGGGGCCGCCTCATTAATGTATGCCTCAAAGTAATGCTCTATTTCTTGCTGGGTATAACCAACCAAATCACCAAACTTGGGGTGCAGGGTAAGGTCAATCAGGTTGTTGAGTTCAGAAAAGATAGATACCCGGCTAAACTTGCTTACCCCGGTAAGAAACACCAACCGCAAATGCCGGTCAAGGTCTTTCAATACAGAATAAAAACGCTTTAAGGTATTGCGGTTGGCTTCGGCCTGGGGCAGGTCATCTAAATAATCAATAATGGGCTTGTCATACTCGTCAATGAGCAGCACCACGGGTTTGTGTTGTTCAGCAAGGGTAATGATAAGCCGGCGCAGCATGCGTTCAATGCCTTGTTCATGGGCCAGTGAAACGCCATAGCTGGCAGCCAGCTCATTGAGGGTAGCCACAATGGCCGCTTCAAGACCTATGCTGCCATACCCTATGCTGCTAAAGCCTATTTTCAGTACGGGGTGCCGTTGGCTCCAATCCCAATTGTTTTCAATCCAAAGGCCTTCAAAAAGGGCTTTGTTGCCCAAAAACAACTCTTCAAGGGTGCTTACCAGCAGGCTTTTACCAAACCGCCTGGGCCTGGATAAAAATTGGGCCGTGCCCAGGTGGGCCATGGCATGCAGCTGCCTGGTTTTATCTACATAGGTGTACCCACCCTGCCGTAGCTTCCTAAAGTCTTGTATGCTTATTGGTAACCCCCCCACACCCAAATATACTTATTTCCATTCGGTCTTCCCAGTTTTTCCAAGTTTTTAACCAAAAGTCAATTACTCTTTGTCAATTATCCATTATCAATTAAATAAAGCTTGGCTGATCCAGTTTATTGGCAATTCGGCTGGCTGAGTTAATAAGGCCCACATGGCTGTAAGCCTGCGGAAAGTTACCCCACTGGCTGCCCGTTGTGGCATCAATATCTTCACTAAGCAGCCCCACATGGTTGGTATACTGCAAAATATTCTCGAAAATCTCAATGGCCTCATCCACCCGGTTTACGCAGGCCAGGGCCTCAATATACCAGAAGGCACAAATCAGAAAGGTTGATTCTGGCTTGCCAAAATCATCGGCATGCTTGTAGCGGTAAAACAGGCCCTCGGGTGTTTTCAGGTCTTTCTCCATAGCCACCAAATGCTGGCGGGCCTTCTCTGAATTGGGGTCCAGGTAATGCATCATAATCAGCTGTAGCGTGCTGGCATCCAGGTTAGGCGTGCCAATGGCCTGGGTATACACACCGCGCTGGCTATCAAAACAGGCTTCAATCTTAGCGGCGGCGGCCTCCTTCAGCCTGCGGGCCTGCTGCTCCATAGCCGTATTACCAAACAGCTTGGCAATATTCACCGCTGCGCTGCTGCCCGCCCAGTGAAACAGGTACGTATACGCATGGTACTGGGCAAAATTACGGAACTCCCACAGGCCGGCATCGGGCTCTTCCATCGTTTTATCAATCATAGCCAGAATATCGCTCAGCATCTTAAGCGACTCCGTACGCTCGGCATTTACAAAGCGCTGGTCAGTATACAGCGGCAATAACGACACCAGCACCTGCCCGTAAACATCATTCTGGATATGCTCATACGCCTGGTTGCCTACCCGCACGGGCGTATTGCCCAGGTACCCCTTCAGGTCCATCGTTTTCTCAATCAACTCACTGCCACCGCTCACTGAATACAGAGGCTGAAACCGCTGCTTGTCTTTCATCCGGTAGGCCAGGTTGGCTATGTAATGAAAATACTTCTCTACCTCTTCAAAGTGGCCAATATTATTAAAAGCATTCAGCGTATAAAACGTATCGCGCATCCAGCAATAGCGGTAATCCCAGTTGCGGCCGCTGCCGGGCGATTCGGGCAGGCTGGTGGTACTGGCCGCAATAATGGCCCCCGTATCTTCATACTGGTGCAGCTTCAGGGTCAGGGCCGAGCGAATCACCGCCTTTTGATGAAAATTGCCAATAGTAGTAGTCTTCACCCAGCGCTGCCAGTAATTCATCGTATTGCTCAAAAAAGCTTCGGCAGTAGTTTGCAATGAGGCCTCAAGCGGGGTGCCATAAGTCAACACCAGGTACTTGGTTTCATTCAGCACAAAGGGCGAGTAATCCAACAGGTAGCTAAAAGCAATATTGGTAGTAAGCCGCAGTTCATCTTCCAAACCAATAAAGCGCACGTGGTTGCTGCCCTGTATGCGTTGCAGATTCTTGTTGCCATACTCGCCTTTGGGTTTGCACACCGCCGTTACACGCGGGTTGCCAGAAATGCGCTCAATCTTACGCACCAACATCAGGGGCTTGTAATTGCGGTCATACTGGTAAAAGCGTGGGGCAAAATCAGTTACCCGGTAGGCCCCTTCGGCATAGCCAATTTCAGTAACCAGTATATTGGTATTTTCAACATAGGCCTGCGTGCACTTAAAATTATCGGTAGGTGGCAGCAATGAAAACTCCCCGCCTTTCTCTTTATCCAGCAGGCTGCCGAAAATAAAACTGCTGTCAAACCTGGGCCAGCACATCCAGTTAATATTGGTGCGTTGGTCAATATGGGCTATATAGGCGCAATTGCCAATAAGGCCCGAATCATATACATGTCTTTCCATCAATCAAAGATGCTCTAAAGTAATACCACTTGGGTCAATGAAGCTACTCAAACGTTTAAACACCCTGCTTTACCTGCCTGCCTTACTAGCTAGTCAATGCAGGCCATCAAACGCCTCCATTTAAATAAGGAGAGGTGCCGAAGTTGGAGGGGTTTTCAATGAAAGTACCCATTTGAGTAAGCGTAAAGATTTTCAATTCAACGGTAAAATAAAACCCCGGGGCCTTATTTATTGCGCTTACACCCAATAATTAGGTGGGCAAACAAAGCCGCAAAACTTTTTTTAGCTCAAACGGAAACCCCTACCCCAGCAATTTGTCATTAGGGCACACTAACCAACAAAAACTCGATGACCACAATATTTACAATCGGACGCCCCCTTAGCAAACCCTTCCTGGCCCTGACAATTTTCATGTGTTGTACTGCTGCCTTTGCCCAGAACAACTGGCGCACTGGTGATGGCAACTGGCGCCGTGAGGCAGATGAAATCAAAACCCTGTTTAGTGAGCGCCTGCACATAGCCGGGGCTTTTGGCGGGCCCATGATACACTTTGCCAGCGTAAACAACAGCTTTACTGCCTCTATGGGCGGCGGCGGGGCCATATTGTTTGACAACGGCCTGTATGCCGGGGGCTATGGCCTGAGCATGGTTACCGAAGCCGATGTGGTACTGACCGACCAGGTAGATGCCAACCGCGAGCTGCGCGTGGGCCATGGCGGCCTGTGGCTGGGCTATATGCACAACTACAAAGAAGCCATACACCTGAGCTTTGACCTGAAGCTGGGCTTTGGCAAGGCCCGCCTTGAATCGCGCCAGTTCCCCAGCCCCAGCAATGACCTCCGCGACAATATATTTGCCGCCATACCCAGCGTTGGGGCCGACTTTAACATATCACGGTATTTTATGATTGGCGCCCAGGTGGGTTACCAGCTCATGGTGGGCAGCAACCTGCCTGGCATTGAAGACCATGAC
>CAZXTW010000289.1:2435-7349 GCA_964643525.1 uncultured Roseivirgaceae bacterium | reverse complement strand
AAACGGGCAGGGGAGAAGGTGGCTACCTGGCCCGGGCCAATGAATACCATGGTGCCTTCGTGGTAGTCATAGCTGCTGCGGCCATACTTAAAAGCCCCACTTATTTGGCCCTTCATGCCTATATAGTACAGGTCACTGCTAAATTTGGTCTGTGCATAGTCAACCCCCTCAAGCACAGGCCATTTACGGATTACTGTGATTAGTGGGTGCACAGGCTTACCCAGCTGCATGAAGTGGTACATCTCTGCAATGCTTTTGATGTGAATGATGTTTGCCATGGCTCAAAGGTACGGTAAGGCGCACCTGTTGAAGGTAATCATTTCGCAGATTGATGCATACATTTCACAGAACGGAGAGTAAGCACATGTTGTGTTTTTAGTATTAGGCAAAAAAATAAGTGGTGGCGCTGTTGACTAAAGCTATGTTAAGCATTGCTACTGAAGAAGTTGCTTACAGCACCATAAAATGCTTCGGGTGCTTCAATCATGGGCCAGTGGCCAATGCCCTTAAGGTGCAGGTTGGGCACGTTGTTGTTGTGAATAAACGCCTGGGTGGCCTCAGGCGTATCTTTATCGCCCCAAATGTACAGCTTTGGGCATGTTAAGGCCATGAAGGCCTGGCCAGGTTTGTCGTGGCTAATGTATTTTTCGGTTGATTGGCCCCATTGCACCATCGAATCAACATCAGCAAAGTAAATACTACATAAGTACCGCCTAAAGTCAAGCCGAGTGGCCGCATGCTCAAATACTGATTCAGTATACTTTTTAAAGAAATCTTCTTTACTGTGGTGTATTGGCAGGGAAGAATAGTAGCTGTCAAAAGATAAGAGGTTGCCTTCTATGCTTACGTAGCCCTTTACTTTTTCTGCATAGTGTTGGCACAGTCTGGTGCCTATCAGGCCAGATACTGAATGGGCCACAATAAACAGGTTGTTGTTGGCAGATGTTGCGTCAATTAAGCCAATCAGGTTTTCGGTTAGCTGCTCCATTGTTCTTGGCTGGCCGTTGTTTGGGGTTACACCAAACCCCGGTAAATCTGGTACGTACAGGTTAAACTTCCTGGCCAGTTCAGCGTGAAAAGCCTCTTTGTAACACAGCCCTGACTCACCAAAGGGGTGTATCAACCAAATATGGCCCAGTGGTTGTTTAACCTGGCTGGTTCTTAAAAATATGTTTTGTGTAATTGCTATTTCCATTTTTTACAAGCCGATCATTAAAGTATCCGGAAAGATACAATGGCTTTACTTTTTAGCCTTGGCTCATTAATGAAAATGCCCACCTATTGAGGCGTACAATTCAATTTTATGGGTTGTAGCCTGGCCTTTAAACAAAGATCAATTCCACTAATAGTTCAATTAAGTTGTATGGCCTGGTAAGGCCTACCTATGCCCTTGCTGAATCGAACTATGATCGAAGCAACTGTACGGGAACGCACTTTTTATTGGCAATGAAGGGTGCGGGCTTTTTAATTTGATACTTAGATTGATTCAATTGAAAAGCTGTGCCTGCCCAGCCATTTTCTACCCCTGGTAATTTAATAAACCAGTTGCAGGCCAAGGCCAATTTGGTAGTTGGTTACATCAAAGCTTTGGCGGTAGGTGCGTGAAACGGTTTGCGTAGTGGTTTCATTTTGAGTGAACGTACCCTCTATTTTGTTGCGCCAGTTTAAGGGCAACTGGCCAAATAGTGTGGCATAAATGCGGTCGCCTACCCGGTATTTGAGGTGCACTTCAGTAGCCAGGTTGATTTGTCTTGACCGCTCAGTGATGTGTACAGCCCCTGCCTGAAAGTTACTGGCTGGTACCGGGCTGTTGTTGGCTACTAAAGTGGCCTGCCTTTCAAGCTTACTTCTTAAAAAGTTAACTCCCCCGGCCACTCCCCATAGTAACCGGCGGTTTTTAGTGAGGGGCTGGTTCCATTTAATTTGAATTGTATGTGCTGTAGTTATACCTCTTTTAAAGGTACGGCCAATTAAGTACTCTACCGCCAACGAGTTGTTGAATTCATAGCCAAAAGTGTTGTAAACCAGTAGCTTGTTTATGTGCTGGCTGGCCACCGGTTGCCAACCAATTTGCCCACTGGCCAAGGTTTGTATGTTTGATGTATGCCTGATTGTGCCAAAGGCCAGGCCCAGGTACAGATTTTTTAATAGCCGGTAGGCTTTGAGTTTGGAGGCCGCACTTTTGGCAGCATTGTGGCGGTGGGTGCTGTCAACCGCATAAGTTAGGGTTTGTGTAGGCACTACCTGAATTAGAATGTCAGAAAAGTTGGTGAGTTTGTTGTACTTAATCAGCTTTAGGGTTCGGTTAAATCCATTCAGGTGAAAGAAGTTGTTGAGGTAGGCGCTATCGGCCCCAGGTTGGCCTGACTCTGAAAAGGCAGTTTGGTAATTGACGTAGCTGAGCCTGAACAGGCCGCCCTCACGAAAGTACTCTGACGTAAAATGCAAAAAGCGCCTTTGCATGCTTGAGCTAGATGTCTTTAGCTCGGCCGGTGTAGCCTTGTATTCAGCCTTAACCAGGGCAAAGGTGCTGTCTTGAATATACAAATAGCCTGTATCAGAGGGAGTTTTAAAACTCATTTTAAACAGGGCTTTGTTTTGAAAGCTTAGGGTATCTACCAGTTCAAACTGGTAGTGCTTTGAGTTAATCTTATCTAATGGGGCTTTTCTGGCCGCTATCACATCAAAACGGTGCACATTGTGTACACCAGCCATGAGCCGTACAAAGGTCGAGTCTAAGGGCTGGTGCATTTCTACTTCACCAGTTACAATTTGCACATTGCCAAACTTGTTTTTGTTGGTGTAGCTTAGTTTATCAGCCACAATCTGGGCCTTAGCGTGGTATAGTACCTTTTGGTGCAGGCTATCTGCTGCCAGCTGTTCTATTACGGTGCCGTTAATTTGCTCTAACTGGCTTGGGTAATTAATGGGGATGTGGTTCAGTACTTTTTGTAACAGTTCCCGCTCATAGTCTACACTGGTTACTACTACCCCGGCCAGTGCCACCACATCAGGCTGTAGTTTAATCGTATTTTCCTGGTTGGCACTGAGTTGTACCGTGTTGCTTTTATATCCTATAGCCGTTACCACCACTTGTATGGTTGGTGTAGCTGAGGTATAGCTAAAATACCCATTTCTATCTGCTACAAAGCCAGTATATTGGGCATTGGCCAGCTTGCAATGGGCAAAGGGTATGGGGTTGTTTTCAGTATCTACTACTTTACCCCAAATAGTTATTTGGGCCTGTGCCGATAAGGCCACGCAGGCTAAGGTGATTAACAATAGGCTTTTCATCATGCTTTGAATGGGTAATGCTTTGCTTGCCGCAAAAGTTGTACCGTTGTTGTGTTATTGGCCTATTAGTGTTGGTTAGCCTGCTACTATTACAGTGCGTACTTAAAACCTGTTTTTGAGCAAAGGTTAATGGGCAATAGCTGGTAGGGGTGGGTATTGTGTAGGGGGTATGTATTGACAGGCTGAGGCTACGATTAACCTGAAGAATAATACCCAGGCTGTGCATTGACTTACTGAGCAATGCATAGCCTGGGTTGGTTTGCTTATGATCATTTCAGGTAGGCAAAGCCTGCATTGGTACCGCCACCACCCAGGGCTATGGCAATGTTGAGGTGGGCCATAGCCTCCAGGTAACGGGCGTTTTTAAGGGGGCCAGTATGCAAAGGGGCAAAGCCAGCGTCTTTGGCCAGGGTGCTGACGGTTGCCGCTGCCTGTTCATTGTCAGTGGCAATGAAGGCAGTGAGCTTTTGCCCCTCAATTACCTGCTTATCAGTATGCATCACATCAGCAAAAATTGTATTGAACGCTTTCACCACTTTGGCTACTTCTTCTGCCCCAGAGGTTTCCTGGCCCAGCAATACGGGTGACCAGTCTGCAATATTAATGGCATTGGTTATGTCAACAATAATTTTGCCCTGCAGGGCGGGCAGGTTCTGTTGTACCACACCCGCAATGGCGGCATAGGGTAAGGCAAGGCAAATGACTTCGCCACTATGCACAGCATCTGCCACAGCTATGGCATCACCTTCAGGGGCTGAACTGCTGTAGGTTACTTCATGACCACCTTTGGCAAATAATGCGCCCAGGCTGCGGGCAACATTGCCGGCACCGATAAAACTTATTTTCATGGTTTTGTTTTTGCTTCAAAACTATTGTGTGCATATTGGGCTACCAAATGGTAGGTAACTAACTTTTTGGTAAGTATGAGAAAGCCCAGTTCAACAAATATTGAAAACGAAGAGGTGCTTGAGATTGATTGCCCCTTTATGTTAACCCTGCGGTTTATTGGCAAACGGTGGAAGCCCGCCGTGCTGTGGAAGATTAACGAAGGGCACAACAGGTTTAAAGATTTAAAAATGCAACTGCCAGGCATTAGCGATAAAATGCTGTCGGCCTCTGTTTCAGAACTAACTCGTGACGGTATATTAGAAAAGCAGGTGAGTCATGAAGGCACGCGGATTAAAGTTGAGTACCGGCTGACTGATTTTGGCCAAACGCTGTTGCCTGTATTGGCCCAGATGAACAAATGGGGCAATAACAACTTAAAGTAAGCCAATATTTGATGTTATTCAGTTGGTATGGCCTACCGACTATTTAACTGTTAATAAGGGGGGTGAAAAATATTAGCTTTCTTCAAAGCTTTTAACAATCTGTTGCACCTTTTCCAGGGGCAGTTTAAATTCAGCTGCAATTTGTTCGGGGCTTTTTTGTTGATGCAAAAATGCCTTTAAAACCTTTACAGAGTTGTTTTGGCCTATTTCTACACCTTCAACACGGCCTTCTGCCAGTCCTTCCACACGGCCTTCTGCCAGTCCTTCCACACGCCCTTCTGCCAGTCCTTCCACACGGCCTTCTGCCAGGCCTTCAAGGCGACCTTCAGCTCTTCCTTCAGCTCTTCCT
>CAZXTW010000289.1:0-2335 GCA_964643525.1 uncultured Roseivirgaceae bacterium | reverse complement strand
CCTTCAGCTCTTCCTTCAGCTCTTCCTAATTTCTTTTGGGTTTCGCGGGTGGTATACTCTTTCCATTCGGCCCCTACACGGCCCATGTATTCAACGCGTTCTTCTGTAGTCATTTTACCTAATGCTGCCATATTCATTAGTTTGGTAAATACCCCGTGGTCAAGCAATTTTGGCCGTTCTTTTAATTCGGCCAGGTGTTTAAAATGGAACAACCAATAATCAAGGTCAGTTTCCAACTGGTTTAATGCCTTAGTAAATTTAGGCAATTCTACATAAACAAATGATAGGTTAGGGTAAATTACAGCATTAGTGGCCTCGTCCATTAACCGCACACTTCTAATTACATCTGTTGAATCATCTTTAATCAACTCAAAATCTAAGATGCCAATAATGTAGGTGGGTTTGAAATTATACTGCCAATGATCGCCTTTTTCGGCCTGCTCGTGCAGCACATGTGTAGCATAAAATAGTGAACGGGGAATAAAACCCTCGTCGCCATGGCGTTGTATTTCAATCACAATATGCTCATTGGCTTCTGTAGTACAGTACAGGTCTAACGACGATGCCCTACCACCTTCTTTTTTACCAGGCTTTTCAACATTCATGTAATTAAGGTCCTTGATGACCGTTTTGCCACTAAGCAAGGTGTTGATCAAATGGATGAGCAGGTCTTTATTGGCAGGCTTCCAGAAAATGTACTTAAACCCCCAATCGCTCAATAAATCAATGAAGAGGTCTTTATCAGATGGTTGATGCATGTATAATGGTTATTTACAAAGTGCGGCAATATAGTTGATTTAACTGTAATTGCCTTTCATACGCACACTAAGTAAAATAGGCTTGCATGGGGGTGAAATAATGGTCTAGCCAGCCTTGTCTATACTGCTCGCCTATGCTATCGGGCAGGTTGCTGTGTGTTAGCGTCAGCTCAGTTTGGTCACCTTCCGGCTCAAAGTGCAATGTCAGTATTGAGTCTTCATGGCTGGCTTCAAACTCAGCAGCCCGCCATGACTGCACAATGCGCTGGTAGAGCACTAACTCAATGTTTTTTCCTTCAATGTACCCATCCCACGAGGTAAAGGCGGCCCCTGTTTGATCTGATGCCTCGGCCGCCCCACCGGTCATAGCCGTGTGGCTGTCGCTATCCAGCCATGCCTTAAACAGGGCCTCTGTTGTGGTGTTAAAGGTTGCTTTAATTGTAAACTCCATGTGTTTTTGGGTTGAAATGTAGTGTTTATTCTTTGGTGCCTATTGGTACTGGTGTTGCTCTAATAAGAAGAATACCTTGTAGGGTTCAATGGTTTTAAATAGCCTGAACTTTGCTTAATACTGACCAATTACAACAGAATAGCAGGTGTTTGTTGAACGATTAAATATAGTTTAAAATGCTGTTGAAAGGCACATGGCTTTGTTTGTGTCTTGTACTGATGGGGTGGCAGGCTTTACCTGGCTTATTTTTAACTTGCCATTAAACCATTGTGCCGTGGGGTTGTCAATAGGGCAAAAGTTTGACAGATTACATGATGATGGATTTTTATTTGAAAGTTGTATACACCAGAATATGTTTACCAGTTCTTATTTGTTTGCTGTTATTGTTGCCCCTGGTGGGTATTGCCCAGCAACCGTTACAGGTTGAGTTTGAGGCACCACCGGCCACAGTAGCGTTTAACCTGCCCAATGTGCAGTTTGCACCTGATATTGAATATGGCACTGATGAGCCAGACAGACAGGCATTTGATTTGTTTTTGCCGGGCAATGACGCCCAGTACCCTTTAGTGATTTACATTCATGGCGGTGGCTTTACAGGTGGCCACAGAAGGGGCCAGCACAAAGAAGCTCCGGCATTTGTAGATCAGGGCATGGCCTTTATTGCCTTGGGGTATAGAATTTTGAATGGGCTGGGCCAGGAAACAGAAGGGGTATTGAAGTCGCTTACCGATGCGCGGCGGGGGTTGCAGTTTATCAGGTACCATGCTGAGGCTTTGCATATTGACCCTGAGAGGATTATGCTGGTTGGCGGCTCGGCCGGGGCAGGCACCTCACTGTGGATAGGCACCCAGCATGATGCCGCCGACCCCGAGGCGGCTGACCCCATTGCGCAACAGAGTACCAGGGTAACCGCCATTGGCCTCAAAGCTACCCAAGCCACCTACGACCTGATTGAATGGAATAATACTGTATTTGCCGAATGGCAGGCCGAAGGCTTTACGCTTGAGCATATGTGGGGCTTGCGTGAGGAGCATATTGGCCGGTTTTATGCCGGGGCCACTTTAGATGAAGTGCTAACAGACCCGTTTTGGATTGACTACCGTGAGCAGATAGAAATGCTGGGTAT
>CAZXTW010000288.1:3093-7352 GCA_964643525.1 uncultured Roseivirgaceae bacterium | reverse complement strand
AGAAGGTGCGTTTGAGTCGGCCCCGTCTATCTGAAACCAGAGCGCTTCAACGCGCGCACTTAAACGCCCGGCTATGAATCTGTGGTAGCCAATACCGGCAGATGATATATCGGCATTTACATTGTCGTCAAAGTTAAGCTCGCCAAAATAGGAGGCGCTGCCCATGAAAACACTAATTGAACTGCTGCGTTCAATGCGCCAGTCGTAAAAACTCTGCGCTTGCGCCCATGTAAACAGGCCAATGCTTAAAAGTAAGGTAAAGACTATCCGCTGAAACATCATAGTTTAATTTTATTCAACCCCGTTAAAAGACCAAGTTGTAGTTAGTTGACTTAGCTGTTTTAATTAAAGCATACTTATTTTACATAAATCATGCTCTAAGCAAATATAAGTGCTTACAATTGATAAATCACCCTTGTTTTAGCTCTTTTTATTTATATAACTATCTGTTGGGCTTGATATTTCGCTTTTTTCAAACTATTTGCATTTATCAATAGTGCAATTAAATTGCTAAAACCCGCTATGAATTGGCTAGCCTATGGTTTTTTGGTTAAAACAACTGCCTGCAATTGCCTTATGCCTTATAATTATTTTATGTGGCAATGGCGGCGGTTTGCCAGTTTTTGCACAAACTAACCATACGCAGCATCAAAGTCAAGATACCACCCGGCAAAAGCACAAACAGCCCAGGCACGAGCGGTTAAAAATGAAGAAAAACAAAAGCAAACCGGGTAAGCCCGGAAACTTTTACCGCGATGTTGAAAAAAACTTTAGCAAACACAAGGTAACCCGCTTTTTGTATAAACAGTTTTTCAGGGTAAAAAAGGAAGGTACAGGGGCAATGCAGGGGCCCGGGCTTAACCACGCACAGGGGTATGAGCAATACAATGGCAAGGTAATTAGGCATATATATGTTAAAAAGCTCGATATTTTTGGTAGCAGCATTAATGATACAACGCGCAAGCCTAAATCGTGGTTTGAGCGGGCTGGCAACAGCCTCCATATCAAAACAAGCACCCATGTAATAGGCAACCACCTTATCTTTAAAGAAGGCAGCATTTTTATCGCGTCTGAAATTCAAAACAACGAAAGGTTGCTGCGTAGCCTGCCCTATATTAAAGATGCCAGAATATATGTGTTAGAGCCAGATTCAGCCCAGTACTACATTGACCTGTTGGTGATTACTAAAGACGTATTTCCTATTGCATTTGATTTTGAACCGGCAGATATTGACCAGGCAACCATTGAGGCCAACCATTTTAACTTATTTGGGCAGGGGCATGAGTTAGACAACCGGTTTGAAATTAACAACAACAACAGCAAAAGCCTGGGGTATGACGGTACCTTTAGGGTGCGCAACCTCAGGGGTAGTTTTATTACTGCTGAAGTACAGTATGCTGATATGGAAAACCGAAAGTGGAAGGGCATACGGGCATACCGAACATTCGTAACCCCTGAAATTCAATATGCCGGCGGTATAGAAGTATCGCGCAAGCAGTTGTATGAATTTAGGCAAATGCCAGATACCCTGTTAAAGCTGCCTTATAGCTTTTGGCTGCAAGATGTGTGGCTGGGCAAAGCCTACCGCTCTTTTTACAACCCACCGGTACAGCATGTAAGAGAAAGGCTCAGGCTAATCCTATCAGGCAGGGTTATGCGCCTGCACTTTTTTGAACGCCCATTAACCACGGCCGATGCCAACCAGATATACCGCAACCGCACACTGGTGTTGGGCCAGGTGGCCCTGTCGCATCGTGAATATATAAAAGACAACTTAATCTTTGGCTTTGGCCGTACTGAAGATGTGCCCTCGGGCTACCTCATGGCCCTTACCTTTGGGCATGAATGGGGCGAGTTTAACAACCGCAGTTACCTGGGGCTTACCATGGGCCGCGGCCGTTATTTTAATGATGGCCACTACCTTAGCACCACCATAAAAATAGGGGGCTTTTTAAGGCGGGGCCTGCTTGAAGAGGGGGTGGTAGCAATCAGGTCTGACTGGTTTACCAGACTCATTCCGGTAGGGCAATCGCAGTTCAGGCAGTTTGTCTCTTTAGAATATACCCACGGTGTGCGCCGGTACAATGAAGAGTTTATTGATATACGTGACGGTAACGGCATTAGAGGGCTCAAGAGCAACCAGCTCAGGGGTACCCAGCGTTTGGTGCTTCGTGCTGAAGGTGTATTGTTTTCTCCTTTTGAACTACTCACTTTCAGGGTAGCCCCTTTCTTTTTTGCAGATGTTGGGTGGGTTAGCCAGCCCAGCAGTAATTTGTTTCAGGGGCAGTTTTATCAGGGGTATAGCCTGGGCTTCAGGCTCAGAAACGACAACCTGGCCATTGGTACCCTACAAATCAGGTTAGGGTACTACCCCAGGCTTCCACCAGATGCTGCCCCTTCGGCCATCTCTTTTTCGTCATTGCCCAGGTTGTCTTTACCTGATTTTGTGGCCAACGCCCCAGAGGTATTACAATTTGCCAATTTGCCCCAGCTACCGGGCTTTCCTGACCAATAGTAGCACCACTAAAAACTGGTAATTTTCTGTTTAAAGTAGGGCATTTATTACCATATGGGCCAAAAATATACTCGTCCTTGTTTAATTTCGCGTATTGAAACCTGATACCCATGAAACAACAATTGGCACTACTACTTTCTTTTGCCATTATTCTCACAACTATGCAGGGCTGCGGCCCTGAGCCCAATATTGCCAGTGGGGTGAACAACAAACCCAAAAACATTATATTGTTGATTGGTGATGGCATGGGGCTCTCACAAATATCAACCACTTATTACTACCAGGAGGCCCCGGCCAGCTTTAGCAGGTTTAAGCAAATTGGTTTAATACGTACTTCATCATCAAGCCATAAAATAACCGACTCAGCCGCTGGGGCCACGGCTTTTAGTTGCGGCACCAAAACATACAACGCTGCCATTGGTGTAAATGCTGATACCGTGCCCCAGCCAACTATATTAGAAATGCTGGGCAATGAGCAAGGTAAAAAAACTGGTGTAATTGCCACCTCATCTATTACGCATGCCACCCCTGCCAGCTTTTATGCGCATGTGCCTTTTAGAAGTATGGCAGAGCAAATTGCTACATTTATGCCAACCTCAAATATTGATTTTTTTGCCGGGGGCGGGCTCAAGTTTTTTAACCAAAGGGTTGACCAGGCCAATTACGTAGATACATTAAAACAAAATGGCTTTGAGGTATATACAGAAGCGTTGCCCGAAGCCACTAACCTGAAGCCAGGTAAAAAGTATGGTTGCCTGCTGGCCAGCGACGGTATGGACCCCGTTGCATTGGGTAGGGGTAGCTTTTTGCCAGATGCCACCAGCCTGGCCCTGAAACACCTTTCAGGTACTGAGCAGGGCTTTTTTCTGATGGTTGAAGGGTCGCAGATTGATTGGGGCGGGCATGCCAATGATGCCGAATACATTATTACTGAAATGCAGGACTTTGATCAGGTTATAAACCTGGTGCTTGACTTTGCAGAACAGAACCCAGGCACCCTGGTAGTGGTTACGGCCGATCATGAAACGGGTGGCTTTTCATTGTCAGGGGCAGAAAAAAAACCTGCTAAATGGAAGCCCTACCGTGATTACAACGAACTGAACCCCACATTTTCTACTGGTGGGCATACCTCTACACTTATCCCGGTTTTTGCCTACGGCCCCGGTGCTGAGCAGTTTCAGGGCATTTATGAAAATACGGGTATTTTTGACCGCATAAAGGCAGTTTCAGGGCTGTAAGCACTAGTGTTTTACTTTAGTACAGCTGAAAAAATACATTAAACAAGGGCCCCACACGGGCCTTTTTTATTTTCTGGGCCGGCTTTCCACTTCAACTGCTCAATATTACACTTTAACTTTTCACCAGTGTATAACTAATGCTGTTGTGCCTGGCCTTTGTACCTTTGAATTAAGCATGACAGACAGTAATTCTTTATAATATTCTTGTTCTTTTATTTGATACACGACAGACAACTCATTAAACATCACAATTAGAGGTAATGGGGTACTCATAGAGCCGCCATTACCTGTTATTTGCTAAGACAGACATCAAGAATTTACAACAAATATTCAGTAGCCCTTAAAAGACACTAAATGTGGAAAAAGAAGTTTCTTTACCAACATTAAAAACGGATAACTAGAACAGCCAGTCTACAAACATATATTGAGGGCTACCTTTTAACCAGTAAGCGCACGCATTGGCACGTGCGCTTTTTCTATTTTAGCCCCTTTCACCAAATACCTGC
>CAZXTW010000288.1:0-2993 GCA_964643525.1 uncultured Roseivirgaceae bacterium | reverse complement strand
GCACGCATTGGCACGTGCGCTTTTTCTATTTTAGCCCCTTTCACCAAATACCTGCGCAAACTGTGATTCCGCTAAAAGTTCCTGGCCTGCCCATAATTCACATTCAAATGCATATTTGGTCAATTATGCTAAATAAATTAAAAATATAGGCTTTAAATATATTATATATTGGAATATAGTGCTATCTTGCCACTGTATTGATCAGGGTGTTGCGCTTAAGGGCATTAATACTTACGGCCAGGCATAAGCCTTCGTACTTTATTGGCTGGCTATGTTGGCTGTTTTTGGCCAGTTGCTAAAGCTGAACTACAAAGCAAGGTTATCAAAGCCGGGTTATGCAAGGTGTGGTTAAAAGCGTAATGCAAAGCATTGAACAGTAAAAAAATATCCTTGACATTATAATGGTTAGGTATTCGGTTGTCATGTGTTAGTCTAGAGAAATAACTTTTATTTTACTTCTTATGTGAATTATTACAGGTGCCCACCCTTGGTGGGCATTTGTTTTTATACTGCTACCATTAATTATACATAGTTCATTAACTTAGGGGTTAAAATTAATCTTTCCACTAAGTATAAAAGACTTTCCATTTATGGCAGGACATAGTAAATGGGCCAACATTAAGCATAGAAAAGGAGCTGCTGATGCCAAAAGAGGCAAGTTATTTACCAAACTAATCAAAGAAGTTTCTGTAGCAGCACGCGAAGGTGGGGGCGACCCTGGCAGTAACCCAAGGCTACGTTTGGCAGTGCAGAACGCCAAAGGGGCCAACATGCCTAAAGATAATATTGAACGTGCCATCAAAAAAGCCACCGGTGCTGGTGCGGTTGATTACCAGGAGCCTACCTACGAAGGCTACGGGCCTAACGGCGTAGCCGTTTTTGTTGAAACCGCCACTGATAACCTCAACCGCACAGTTGCCTCAGTCAGGGCTGCGTTTAACAAGTATGGCGGCAGCCTGGGTACTAATGGCTCGTTAGAGTTTATTTTTGAAAGAAAGGGTATTTTTACCTTTCCAACCCCTGAAGGCTTTGATGAAGATGAGTTTACCCTTGAAGCCATTGATGCGGGGGTTGAAGAGGTAGAAGTAGAAGAGGGCTATGTGAGTGTTTCATGCTCAGTAAGTGATTTTGGTAACGTAAACAAAAAGCTGGAAGAACTGAGCATTACTGCCGAAGAAGCCAACCTGCAACGCATACCCAATACGCTGGTAAGCCTTGATGACGATGCCTTCTCTAAAGTAATCAAACTCATTAATGTACTTGAAGACGATGACGACGTGCAGAAGGTATACCATAATATTGAAGTCACAGAAGCACAGGCCGAGCTGATGTAACCCCATTAGCCTGCCTGGCAACTGATTATATAACTAAGCAATAAGGTGGGCCCACAATGGGGCCCATCTGTTTTTATAGGTAACCCACTTGTTTCTTACCCCTTAAAATGAAAATCACCAAAGACCTATATTCTGGCTCATTATCATTACTGACAGACCTGTACCAGCTTACCATGGCCTATGGCTACTGGAAGGCAGGCAAAGCCGAACAGGAAGGCTCATTCAGCCTGTTTTTTCGGTCTAACCCATTCAAAGGGGGCTTTACCATTGCCTGTGGGCTAGAGTATGTTATTGACTTTTTAGATAATTTCAAGTTTACCCGTGAGGACATTGACTACCTGGCCACGCTCAATGGCCATGACGGCACCCCATTGTTTGAGGCTGATTTTCTTGACTACCTCAAAAACCTGAAGTTTACCTGCCATGTGCATGCTGTGCCTGAAGGGCGTGTGGTATTTCCGCACCAGCCCATACTACGGGTTACCGGCCCGTTGCTGCAGTGCCAGTTAATTGAAACCCCGCTGTTAAACATCATTAACTTCCAGACCTTAATTGCCACCAAGGCGGCCCGCATGCACATTTCTGCCAAGGGCGAGCCTGTACTTGAGTTTGGTTTGCGCCGGGCACAAGGCATTGACGGGGCATTGGCAGCCAGCAGGGCGGCCTACATTGGGGGGTGCACAGCTACCTCAAACCTGTTGGCCGGTAAGCTGTTTGGCATACCTGTATCGGGCACCCACGCCCATAGCTGGATCATGGCCTTTGATGACGAGCTTGAAGCCTTTCGTACCTATGCCGAGGTGATGCCCAACAATGTAGTGCTATTGGTAGATACTTTTGATACCCTGCAAGGCATACGCCATGCCATTACCATAGGGCGCAGCATGAAAGAAAACGGCAGGCACCTCAGGGGCATTAGAATAGACAGCGGTGACCTGGCCTGGTTTAGCCAGCGGGCTCGGCAGCTGCTTGACAATGCCGGCCTTACCACTACAGAAATAGTAGCCAGCAATGACCTTGACGAATACATTATTAGCAGCCTGAAAGAACAGGACGCCAAGGTGAGCATTTGGGGCATTGGCACCAAGCTGGTTACGGCTTATGACCAGCCTGCACTTGGCGCAGTATATAAAATGTGCGCCTTAAAAAATGGGCAGGGCCAATGGACTGATAAAATCAAACTTTCTGAACAGTCTATTAAGGTCAACACCCCTGGGATACAGCAAACCCGCCGTTTTACTGATAGTGCCGGCAGGTTTATTGGTGATATGGTATACGATGTAGAAAGTGGGTTGCCAGATGAGGTGGTTATTGTAGACCCCATGGATGCCACCCGGCGCAAGCGCATACCAGAATATGCCAAAGGCACCGATCTGCTGCTGCCTGTATTTGAGCACGGGCAGTGCGTGTATACCCTGCCACCCATTGGTGATGTGCGGCGCATTGTTCAGGCCGACCTGAAAGCCCTGCACCCTGGCATCAAGCGCTTTATAAACCCGCACAGCTACCCCATGGGCCTTGAGGCAGGGTTGCACAAGCGCAAAACAGATCTGATATTAGAACTGAGGGGTTAACTGCTATGAGTGTTTATAAAATTTGCAGTACCAACCGGTACGTTTTCTGCCTCGTGGGCTTTATGCTTGTTGCCCTGAACGCCTG
>CAZXTW010000287.1:0-7472 GCA_964643525.1 uncultured Roseivirgaceae bacterium | reverse complement strand
GCTACAGACTGCCCTGACAACGCTAAAAACCGCCAACCTGACTGCCGACCAACGCATGCAGCTGGAGTTGGACATTGCCTACCAGGTGAGTTATGAAGACAGTTTGCTGGCCAAAGGAGAAGCCAAAGGAGAAGCCAGAGGAGTAGCCAGAGGCAGAAAAGAGGGCAGAAAAGAGGGCAGAATGGAAGGCAGAATGGAAGGCAAAAAAGAGGGAGTAGCCGAAGGCAATGAAAATGGTGTAGTGGCCATGCTTAAAAGCGGAAAACACACCGCTGTAGAAATTGCCGACCTGATGGATATGCCAGTGGCCCGTGTAGAAGCAATCAGGGCTAAGTTTGGCTTATAGCCTTAATATAGCAAAACAGTTTTTTTAGCTTGACTGACCTAATAAACCTACCAAAAGGAGGTATTCAAAATTCAATCATGAAGCAGACAGCAAACGCCAACTTTCAGGAGCAAGAATTAATACGTAAACGTTGGCTACAGACTGCCCTGAAAACGTTAGAAACCGCCAACCTGACTGCCGACCAACGCATGCAGTTAGAGTTGGATATTGCCTACCACGTGAGTTATGAAGAAAGTATACTCGCTAAAGGCAGAAAAGAGGCCCTAGAAAAAGGCAGAGCCGAAGGCATTGAAAAAAGTGTAGTGGCTATGTTTAAAAGCGGAAAACACACCGCTGAAGAAATTGCTTACCTGATGGATATGCCTGTGGCTCAAGTACAATCAATTAAAGCCAAGCATAAACTGTAACTGCCAAAGGTATTGATGCGTTGCGAACCAAGAATACTGCTTTTTTACTTTAGTAACTTTTTCTGAACCTCTATTGCCAGTACCCTACCGGCAAAGTGAGTGCACAATCTGCCTGCAATTTTTTTAAAGTGCCATCACCTATACAACCCCTTCTGCACAGTATTGCACCATGTGATGAAACGCACCTGGTGACCCTTCACCCCTCCATAACTCAATAATTACAGCATCTGGCCACTTTGCTGGCCACTGAATGTACTATTTACACAATTGACTGATGGAAGCACGCCACAATACCACCCTTAAAAGGGCGTTTATCCGCTAATCCTTCGTTTATGCTTCGATTGAACAACATTGTTGGAAGCAACAATTTGTAATAGCCACATATTGAGGTTATACTTGCCAAATAACAGAACTAAACACGGCAAACAATACAATAACTGAAGACCTTATTCCGGTAAATAGCACAGATATGGCACTTGTAATTGACAACATCTACACAAAAGGCATTAGCGGCCGCGTGGGCGACACCCTGCTGTACAAACATTACGGCCACAAAACAGTGGTAACAGCCTTCCCGAAATTCAATAACCTCACACCCAGTGCCCTGCAATTGGCGCAGCGTAAAAAGTTTGCCATGGCCGTATTAAAAACGCGCCAATGGCTGCAACAGAAGGCTACAAGGCAGTTTTTACTGGGCTTAAAACAGAAGTGGAACAGCCTGAGCGCCTACCATGCTGGCATTAAATACCTGATGACACAACCCACTGATAATGAATTACCTACAACACATCAGGCAGTTAATAGGGCAAGTAAAAACCCAGTGCCGCCAGGTACTGCTACCGAAGCGGTAACGCACCGTAGCACACAACCCACCGCCAACCCAGCAACGGCCACAAACAGCCAGCAGGAGCCAGGGCATAGGTAACACCCTACTTGCTGGTATAGATTATAAAACAAAGCCCCTCCTGCTATTTGCAGGAGGGAGCCAATCACTTAATTACTTTTAGATACCAGCGTGGCCTGCTGAATGGCCGCTGCAATTTGTACGCTTGGTGCCTCTGCCACCAACTGATAGTGCGAGGCATCAATAGCCGTACTGCTAAAGTGCCCCTCTGTAAACCGGGCCCAACCATCCATGCTGGTAGCAGCACGGTCATTACCGGCAATGGCCACAATTTGCCCAAGCACCTGCCCTTCAAGGCGGTAATGCTGCAAGGCATTGAGGTGGCCGGCCACCAGGGTATTCAGGTGGGTGGCAGCTTCCATTCCTGAAGCCTGTTGCCAGTCGGCCAATTCAGCCTGAGCAAGCTTTGCCAGGGTTTTGGCACCTAGCTTTCGCCTATTGCCGGTATTGGCTTCTGCCGGGCGATCAATCAGCACCAGTTGCGCTTCAATACCCTGGCTGGCCAGTTGCCTGGCTACCTCATAGGCCACTACAGCTCCCATAGAGTAACCTGTTAGCACCAGCCCCTCGCTGGGCAACTGTTTTGCCTCTTGCACCACTTGTGCAGCCAGCGTTTCTATACTTTCAACGGGCTGCTCGCTGGCCTCAAAACCAGGGTAGGTGTAGCCATAACAGTTGTACTCACTGGCCAGGGCTACCGCCAAATGACTAAATACAGTGGCCGACCCCATAACAGGCGGCAATAGTAACAGGGTAGGCTGCCCCTGCTGGTGTTTACCAAAGCTAATGAGGCGGCTATGATTTATTTTGCCACTGCTAAGCAGCGTAGCCAGTGCCCGTACTGTTGGCGCATTGAATAAATTGCGAAGGGTTACGGGCTGCTGTAGCTGCTCGGCCGCCTGCCGCACCAGGGTCATAGCCTTCAGCGAGTGGCCACCCACCTCAAAAAAGTTATCAGTAACTCCTATAGCATCGGTACCTAAATGCTGTTGCCACAACTGCAACAGGGTACGCTCAAGGTCGTTGGTGGGCTGCTCTGCCTGTGCCTCTCTGCCTTGCTGTACCGTTTGCGGGTCTGGCAAGGCCTTGCGGTCGGTTTTGCCGTTGGGTGTTAACGGAAAGGCCTCCAGGGCAATGGTGTAGGTAGGCACCATATAGCTCGGCAGGCGCTCTTTTAAGAAGGCGTTCAGCGCAGCCTGCTCTGGCACGGCCGGGCCGGTAAGGTAGGCCGTCAGGTACTCGCTCGTGCTTACTACCACAGCCCCTTCAATGCCTGGGTGTTGCAGCAGGGCAGTTTCTACTTCGCCCAGCTCAATGCGGTAGCCACGCACCTTTACCTGGTGGTCTTTCCGGCCAATATACGCCAGCACACCATTGGGCAGCCAGCGGCCCATATCGCCACTGCGGTACAGGTGCTCGCCTGTGCGGTACGGGTTGGGCACAAAGCTCCTGGCGTTCAACACCTCGCGGTTCAGGTAGCCTGTGCTAATGGCTGGCCCGCCCACGCATACTTCACCGGCCACACCCACAGGTACGGGCAGCAGGTTGGCGTCAAGCACATACACGCTTTTATTGCTAATGGGCCACCCGATAGGCACCGTTGCAGTCTCCTCATTCAGGTAATTCAGGTCATAGGTGGTGGCCATTACGGCACCCTCGGTGGGGCCATACGCATTCACAACTATAGTGTCAGGATGCTTCGCGGCCAGGGCGCGGCGGCAGTGGTCAATTGAAGCCGCCTCGCCACCAAAGTACACCTTGCGCAGCACCTGTAATGACGCCGGGCTCAGGTCTACCAGATTGTTGAACATGGCCGTGGTCATTAAGCTAAGCGTCAGGCCGTGCGTGTTAATGAATTGCTCAAGGTAGGCAGCGTCAAGCATATTCTCTTGATTGACCATGTAAATGGCACTGCCGTTTATGAGGGCGCCAAAAAAGTCAAATACTGAGCCGTCAAACACATAGTTCAGCACCTGCAGCACCCTGTCTTCTGGCGTAAACTGTACAAAATTGGTATCCAATACAAGTGGCACCACGGCCCTGTGTGGCATCTGAACACCCTTGGGCTTGCCCGTACTGCCCGAGGTATACAACACATACAACAGGTCATGCTGCCTGGCTGTATCTGTTGGGTTATCAGTACTGAAACCCTCAAGCAGCCCGGCACCAGCTTTAATGTCAAGGCGGTCAAGGCCGGGCAGCACATCCGGGGCTACCTCATAGTTGGTCAGCAGCAGCTCAAGGCCAGCATCTTCAGCCATAAAAGCAAGCCGCTCATTAGGGAAGTCAGGGCCCAGCGGCACGTAAGCGGCCCTGGCCTTAATGGTGCCCATAATGCCTACCAGCATATGTACGCCCCGTGTCATCATCAGGCCAACACGCTGGCCGGGGGCAATGCCCCTTTCGGCCACCAGGTAGTGGGCCAGCCGGTTGGCAGCCTGGTTCAGTTCACCGTAGGTCAGCTCTCCATCGTCAGCCTGTATGGCCATGGCATCCGGCCGCAGGGCCGCCTGCACCTCGAACAGCTCTACAACAGAACGCTGCTCGGGCTTCTCGCTGTAATTATCGTTAAACTGCTCAATCACCTGCACATGCTCTTCCTGGCCCAGGTAATTCGCCATGGCAATGGTTTGCTCTGGTTCATCAAGCAGGCGCTCTGCCAGTTGAATAAAATGCTGGGCCATGCGCTTGGCAGTACTTTCAACAAACAGGTCTGTATTATAAGCCAGTGCCAGGGTCAGGCCTTTGCCGTCAGGCATAAAGCCAAAGATCAGATCAAACTTACTGGTGCTGTCAAGCCCGCCAATGGCCTGTACATCCTGCTTAGCAGCAGGTTGGCTTTCCTTAACCATTCCTTCAAAATCTTGCAGCAATACCATCACGTCAAAAAGCGGGTGGCGGCCCAGGTCGCGCTTCACGTCCAGTTCGTCTACCAAACTATCAAACGGATACACCTGGTGTGCAAAGGCATCAACAGTGTGGTTGCTTACCTGGTCAATGAACTCGGCTAACGTCAGTTGCTGGTTCAGCTGGTGCCGCAGCGCCAGGGTATTCACATAAAAGCCTATCTGATGTTCCAGCTCGGCCTGTTCGCGGCCAGCTACAGAGGTGCCCAGCACAATATCATCCTGCCCGGTATAGCGGTACAACAGGGCGGCAGTCAGCGCCTGCAACACCACAAAAGTGGTGGTATTGTGCTGGTGGGCGGTGGCCTCAAGGGTGTGAACCAACTGCTGTGGCAGGGCCAGGTTAATGTGCGCGCCGTTGTACGTTTTTACAGTTGGGCGTGGGTAATCAGTAGGCAGGTCAAGCACGGGCAGCTCGCCACTAAAGCGATCCAACCAGTAGTTGCGGTGCTCGGCCAGTTGGGTACCGCTCAGCTGTTTTTCCTGCCACACCGCATAGTCTTTATACTGTATAGGCAACGGCGGCAGCTGGGCTGCTTTTCCTGCCTGCCCAGCCGCATACAGTGCTGCCAGCTCTTTCAACATGACCTGCATGGACCAGCCGTCAGAAATGATGTGGTGCATATTCAGCAACAGTACATAGGCCTCATTGCCGGTTTGCAGCAGGCGGCAGCGCAGCAACGGTCCCTCTTGCAGGTCAAACACCACTTCGTATTCAGCCTGCGCCAGTGCTTTGGCGGCTTCCTCTGGTGCCTCATGGTGGCGCAGGTCAGTATATTGCAGGCTGCCCCCTTCAAGGGTGGTGGGGTGTACCACCTGCCTGGGCTGGCCGTTGGCCATTATAAAGGTGGTGCGCAGGCTTTCGTGGCGCGCTACCAGCTGCTCTATTGCTGCGGCCAGTGCACCACGGTTCACCGGGCCGTTCCACCGCCAGGCAAAAGGCATATTGTAAACCGTTTGCTGTGCTTCAAACTGGTGCAGCACATACAGGCGGCGCTGTGCATGCGTTAGTGGGTAATGCTGCTGGGCAGGCGCAGGCACTATCTGCTCATTGGCAGCAATACTGGCACCGTCTATAGCTGCGGCCAGCCCTTGTATAGTGGGCTGTTCAAACAGGGTGCGCAGAGGCACCTGCACTTGCATTTGCTGGCGCACATAGGCCAGTAGCCTGGTGGCTTTAAGCGAGTGGCCCCCCAGGGCAAAGAATGATTCATCAGTACTGATGCTGTCAACACCCAGCACCTGTTGCCATAAGGCCAGCAGGTTACGCTCTGTTTCTGTCTGTGGCTTCAGCAGGGCAGCCTTGGCTGTCATGGCTGGCTTGGGCAGCTGCGCCTTGTCAATTTTGCCGCTTTGCGTTAACGGAAAGGCCTGTATGGGCACCAGGTAAGCCGGTACCATGTAATCAGGCATATGCTGGCCCAGCCAGGCGCGCAGGGCAGCTTCAGGCAGTGCCTGGCGTGCGGTGTAATAGCCCACCAGGTATTTTGTGCCGTCATTGCCTTTGCTGGCCATCACCAGGGCCTCGCTTAGCTGCTCGTGGTGGCGCATCTGGTTTTCTATTTCACCAGGCTCAATGCGGTACCCCCTTATTTTTACCTGGAAGTCTTTACGGCCTATAAATTCAATGGTGCCGTTGGGCAGCCACCGGCCCACATCGCCACTGCGGTACAGGTACTCACCAGCGCGGTACGGGTTGGGCACAAAGCTTTTGGCGTTCAGGTCATCACGGTTCAGGTAGCCCGTGCTCAGGGCGGGGCCGCTCATGCACACCTCGCCAGGCACGCCTACCGGCACCGGGTTAAGGTTGGCGTCAAGCACATACAGGCTCTTATTACTGATGGGCCACCCAATAGGTACGGTTACTGCCTCATCATGCAGGTAATCCAGGTTATAAATTGTGGCGATTACGGCCCCTTCAGTGGGGCCATACACATTTACTAGTGCAGTATCAGGGTGTTTTACTGCAATGGCCCGGCGGCAATGGTCAATTGAGGCAGCCTCGCCACCAAAGTATACTTTGCGCAGTACCTGAAGTGAGGCCGGGCTCAGGTCTACCAGATTATTGAACATGGCCGTGGTCATTAAGGTAAGCGTCAGGCCGTGCTTAGAAATGAACTGCTCAAGGTAGGCAGCATCAAGCATATTTTCTTTATTGACCATGTATAGGGCGCTGCCGTTTGTAAGGGTACCAAAAAGGTCAAACACAGAGCCGTCAAACACATAGTTTACCACATGCAGCACCCTATCGGCAGGGGTAAACTGCGCCCAGTTGGTATCAAGCAGCAACACAACGCCCTTCTGCTGCATCTGCACACCTTTGGGTTTGCCCGTACTGCCCGAGGTATACAGCACATACATCAGGTCACTCTGCCTGGCCTTATCGGTTGGGTTTTCATTGCTATAGCCTGCAAACAACTCTGCATCGGTTTTAATATTAACCCGGTCAAGGGCAGGCAGCACCTCGGGGGCTACATCATAATTGGTTAGCAACAGATCAAAGGCGGCATCTGCTGCCATAAAGGCCAGCCGTTCACTCGGGAAGTCAGGGCCCAGCGGCACGTAAGCAGCCCTGGCTTTGATAATACCCATAATACCCACCAGCATATGTATGCCCCGGGTCATCATCAGGCCTACCCTTTGGCCGGGGGTAATGCCCCTTTCATGAATCAGGTAGTGGGCCAGGCGGTTGGCAGCCTGGTTCAACTCCTGGTAGGTCAGCACGCCATCGTCAGCAAATACGGCAGTAGCAGCTGGCCGCAGGTTAACCTGTGCCTCAAACAATTCTACCACAGACCGCTGCCCGGGCTCAGTAGGGTAGTTGTCGCTAAACTGTTTCAGCACCTGCTGGCGCTCATCCTGGCTCAGGAAGTTGGCAGTGGCAACAGGTGTTTCTGGGTAAGCTGCCA
>CAZXTW010000286.1:0-7538 GCA_964643525.1 uncultured Roseivirgaceae bacterium | reverse complement strand
CGAGCATATTTCTGAAATAAAGGCCTTTACAGGCTTTTAATAAAATATTTAACTCTATCAACGAAGTTAAGTGGCACATCTATGCCATTTTTTAAACTACTATAACTGTAAAGTATGAAAATCAGGTATAGCAAAACCTTTCGGAGGCTGGCACTAATCATGGCCTGCCAGGTACTTTTAAGTACAATTTGGCCTTCGTTGGCTGTGGCGCGCAATGGTGGGCCCAAGCAGCCCGAGTTCAGTGGCTTTCAAGGCACTGAAAACCTGCCCATGGTCAATGAGTTTACGGGTGATTTCAGCTACAGCCTGCCTGTTATGCAGGTGCCAGGCCCGCACGGCAGCGGTTACCCCATTACCTTAAGCTACCAGAGCGGCCTCTCGCCAGAGCAGGAAGCTTCGTGGGTAGGCTGGGGCTGGTCATTGGGGGCTGGCGCCATTAACAGAAGCAAACGCGGCCTGCCCGATGATTTCAGCGGCCAGCGCATTACGCAGCATGCCAAAAGCCCCCCCAACTGGACGGTTACCGCAACCAGGGGGGCTGGTGTTGAAGGCTTCAGCTTTGATGCCCTCTCGGCAAACCTCTCCAAATCTATCAGGTACAACAATTACCGGGGTTTTGGCTTTAACCAAAATGCAGGCATAAGCCTGGGCAAAGGTGTAGCTACCCTCAGCTACGGGCGTGACAACAACCAAAGAACCTTCTCTGCCTCAGTAAACCCCCTGGCAGTATTCAACTACTTAAAGTCAAGAAACCAGCAAGGCACAACCCAGACTGACCCTAGTAAGGAAGACCTTTTCAAATCTTCCCTGAAAAATTCGCTCATGTCACCCGTTTATGCGGCCACCACGTGGTCTACCGGGCAATATGGCGGCATATTGCGCAACAACCATTTCAGGCCAACCCAGCTGCAGGCCTACCGCAGTACCTTGTTCAACTACACCTCTAGTTTGCTCATAACACCATTGCCTCCTCCAGTAGGTGCTTCGGTTGATGTGCAGGGCTCGTTTGCCCTACAGGAAAACATACCCGTTCAAAACTCGCCGGGGTATGGCTTTTTGTACTCAAGCATGGCCACAGGCACTGATGCAATGATGGACTACCACTATGAAAAAGAAACGGTAATTAACAAGCGTGATGAATTTACGGCTATACCCTTTAACGATGCTGACCAGTTTACCGTAGCCACCGCAGGCATTGGTGGCACCTTTAGGCTGTACCACAAAAAAGTAGGGCAGTTCAAGCCCAGGCAGGTAACCAGCAACACCACCATACTAAATGTAGGGGCTGAGGTTGAGCTGGGTGTAAACAACGGTGGCGGTGCTGACGGCGGGGTGGGCTTCCAGCGCATCACCATGCAGGCGTGGCCTGCCGCCAATGGGGCAGGCAACCAGTTTAGCAGCCCCAGCAGCCCCAGTACTGACGAGCCTGTTTTTTTCAGGTTTGAGAATGACCTGGCAGGCAACTGGGCATCAAGCAGCAATGACAACTACCTGCTCACCACATTAGACGGCAACAAACAGGCCAGGCTTAACAACTTTACCAACCTGTACAACAATGGCAACCGGGCGGGCCGCTCAACCTACATTGGCTACAACACCAATGAAACCCTGATTGAATACCCCCACAGGGCCTGGTCAAAACGCCTTGACCTGTCTGGCATGGCCAATAAAAGCCTGGCAGAACGTAAGCGCTTAATTGGTGAGTTTGCCCTGGTGAACCCCTCTGGCATGCAGTACATCTACGCCCTGCCAGTATACAGCCTTAACGAAACCGCCTTGAGCTATGGCTTGCGGGGGGTATCAGGCAGTGACATTGAAAACAACCATAGGGCCTATGCACGTGACGATAAAACCAAAATGGGCAATGAAGTCAACAGTGCCTATGCTTCAACTTTTTTATTAACTGAAATTACCGCCAGCAACTACCTTGACCAAACCCACGATGGCCCCACCATTGATGATTTGGGCGGCTACACCCGGTTTAACTACAAAAAGCCCTACAGCAGCTTTGCCTGGCGCAGCCCTTACAATGGCCTGTTGTACCAGAAAAACAGCCTTTCTGATACTAAAGATGACATGGCCTCATTCAACGGGGGCAACAAAGAAATCTACTACCTGCAATCAGTAGAAACTAAAACCCACGTGGCCATATTTACCACTTCGCCCCGCGCCTATGACGGCCTTGAGGCCGCTAGCGGAGACGCCGCCATTGCCCGCAATGCTACCGGCACCGGGGTGTTGCATCAGCTCGATAAAATTGAGCTGTACCCCATCAGTGCCTTTGCCAAAGACGAGCATAACAAGCTTGTAAGAGACAACAGAGGCAACCTCACCCCGGTACAGGGGGCCATACCATTAAAGCGGGTGGTGTTTGAATATGCTACCAGCAGCCAAAGCCTGCAAAGGTATGCGCCGGGCACTGGCTCTAGCGGGGGGCGCCTTACCCTGGCAAAAGTATACTGCCAGTACTATGGCAAGTCAGAAAAAGAAAACCTCTACAGCTTTTCATACCGCTACCCCACCGCTACTGAATACAGCCAGAACTACCCGGCAAAATATGCGGCTGGTGGCGCTGATGATGTGACCGGCCAGTACGGGAGTTTAACAGATGCCAGCCAAAACCCCAATTACAGCCCCTACCAGTCTGATGCCTGGGGCGGGTATCAAACCAACGGTGCTACACGCTTTGAGGCCATGCAGCCCTGGCTGGACCAAACCCTTAGACCCAATACAGACTACGACCCGGCCGCCTGGCACCTCAAGCAAATTAAGCTACCCACCGGTGGTGAAATACACATACAGTACGAGGCAGATGATTACCAGTACGTACACAACCAGCTGGCCCATGCCATGGCCAACCTGGCACCGGCTGCCAACAGCAACCAGCTGGCCATAGATGTGACCTCGCTGGGTATTGATGCCAATGATGCGGCCACCATCGAAAAGCTACGCAGCCTCATTGAAGCGCGGTACATTAACCGAGACAAAAAAATGTACTTTAAACTGTTGTACAGCCTCATTGGCAATCAGGTACCTAACCTGCTAAACAACAGCTGCAACAAAGAGTATATTACCGGTTACCTCTCAATTACAGCCGCACAAACAGGGGCCAATGGCACAATTAACCTCACACTGGCTGGTGGCAATGAAGTGCCACGGCAGGTATGCAAAGACTACGTAAACACCCAAAGGCTGGGCATGCTTAGCAGTGGCAATTGTGATGCTGCTGATGGGGCCATGTCACAACCCAACAAAGCGGGCGAAGCGGTAGACCAGCTTGTTAACCTGGCCAAAGGCCTTGTTTTACCCACCACACTGTGCCAGGAGTACAGCGCTGAGCACTCGTACCTGCGGGTACCTATGCCCAAAGCCAAAACAGGTGGGGGTGTACGCGTAAAAAGGCTGCTCACCTTTGACAAAGGCTATGAAAACGACCCCGTGCTGTATGGCAATGAATACATATACAAAACCATTGACGAAGCCGGCAACATGACAAGCAGCGGCGTGGCCACGTATGAGCCCCAGGCCATCAGAGAAGAAAACGTCATGGTTGATTTTATTGCCCGTGATGAGCAGCGTTGGTTTGAGCGCATTGTGGCAGGCAAAGACCGCAAGCAGCATGAAGGGCCCGTGGGCGAAACGGCCTTTCCCGTGCCCAGCGTAGGCTACTCAAACGTAATTGTCAGGAACATACACAGTGGCAGTACCAGCCCCGGCTATACCATAAAACAATACCACACCACCCTGCAATACCCTGTAAAAGTGCGGTACTCACCACTAAGGCTAAAAAACAAGAGTGGCTTTGAGCTTAAGCTGCCGCTTACCCTCAAATTTGTTGAAAACGCCTACTACACGCAAGACTTTCGGTACATCATAAACAACATGCACGGCCAGCCCAAACAAACGGCCACCTACTCGGGCAGTTATGATGTAGCCAGCATGGCTGGCGGTGCCAACAGCGTGCTGGTATCTCAAGAGCAAATAAAATACTACCGGCCGGGCGAGAAGGTACCCGTAGTTGAAGGGGCCCTGGCCGAGCCACAGCTTGAATACCTGGGCAGGGTAGAAGACATTACCCTGGCAGGCAAGGCACTGGAAGAAGAAATACAGGACTTTAACCTGGAGGGTGATCTCTCTGCAGGTATAATTTTAGTTGGGGTGATTCCTTTTGCGTCTATAGCACCATACATCTTTAAAACCGGCGGAGGCCTGTATGCTTACACTACCTCAAAAATAATTTCGTATGCCCCTGTGCAAAAGCAGGTCATTACCATGCAGGATGGGGTAACTACCACGGCTACCATACTGGCTTATGACAAGGGCAGCGGCGCCCCCGTAATGACCATGCAGGATAGCCCGCTTGAAGGGGCTCAGGTAAGCTACGCCATACCTGCCTACTGGCATTACCCTGGCATGGGCGGTGTAGCCACCAACCAAAATAAAAAAGTAACCAACCCCTTTACCATTACAGGCAACCAGGTGCAGCTACCAGATGGTACTGAAAGTACTTTTCGGGTGGGCGACCTGGTAGAGTTTGCCAATAACGGGCAAGAGGCTAAGGCCGTTTACCATGTGACTGAAATCACGCCCGGTACGCCAGCCACCCTATCGCTTGCCCCAGTCAGTACCCAACTATTTAACAATACGGCCACCACGGGGCTGGCCTCTGTGCAGGTAATTCGCTCAGGCAGCCACAACATGCAAAATACCCCGGCAGCCCAGTTTACCAGGCACATCACTGGCCAGGCAGATAACAATGCGCTTTACCAGGACCTGGCCAGCAGCCAGATTGGCAACATCATCAGTGCCTCTGCCATTACCTTTAACCATACCTGGCCCAACCCGGTAGCCAATCCAGGCCAACAATTGTTGGGCAATGAATTTGAAACAGGCCAGGCTGGCCAGTGGCGGCCCAACCAAACCTACCTGTTTAAAAGTGCCTTAAGCCAAGGGGCCACCAACAAAACCACGGGCACCTTTACCCTTACACCCTTCAATTGGTCATGGGCGGGCAATGAACCGGCCAACAACAACTGGCTGGCGGCTACTACTGTTAACCAGTACACCACCAATGGCCAGCCCGTGCAACAAACCAATGCCATTGGCATCCCTTCAGCCACCATTATGGGCCATAGCCAAAGCGTACCGGTGGCCAGCGCCATCAATGCCACCTTGCCATCACTGTACTTTGAATCGTACGAATTAGAGCCCGAAGGGAGGATAATGAGCCAAAGCCAGGGTGGCAATGAAGTAAGTGTAGTCAATACCCTGGCACACAGTGGCAAGCAATGCTTGCTTGTAGCAGACGAGTATACCTACGCCTTGCCAGACATGCCCAATGAGGGCACCCTGGCACAAAAAGGCCTACTGGCCAGCCTGTGGGTGTATGAAGGCAGCAACCCGGTGCCCACCTTAAGCATCAGTATAAATGATGGGTCAAACACTGTTTCAAAACCATTTACCAGGGTGCTTGGGGCTGGCCTGTGGGCCTTATATGAAGTGCAAATACAGCCTGCTGAACTGGCAACACTAACAGGCACCTCATTCACCCCAATAATTCAAAACAACTTTCTGGGTGATTTGCATTTTGATGACCTCAAAATACAACCCCTTGATGCTGAAATGACCTGCCAGGTATATGATGCCGGTAACCTGAAGCCTATAGCCATTTTTGACCACCAGCACATACCGCACTACTACCAGTACAATGACGAGGGGCAGCTCATCAGAACCATGATTGAAACCCAAGAGGGCAGGCGCACCGTGCAGGAAACCATTTACCACACCCCCACTGTAAACGAATAACCCCATTTTTTAACTACCAACACCATGAACACAAACAAGCACCAAAAAATAAAAGGCAGCGGTTGGCTTATGAGCAGCGGGTTATTGGCCACCTTATTTACAATTTTGGCCAGCACCACTGCCATGGCCCAGATCAACTTTGAGCATAACATAATTGGCCCTGCCCAATCACAGCTATGCCTGGGCGCAACCCATAACTTTACTGTTGATGACAGTAATCTGCCCAACGGCAGCACCGTAACCAATTGGGAAGTAACCCCCTCAAACGCTGCTATAAACATAATTACCACGCCAGGAGGCTTAACAGCAACGGTAAACTTTACCAATGATGCCTTTCTGAACATTACTGGTATACAGGTTTCTGCAACCATACGAACTAACCCGATAGGTGATAACTTTGAGTATGCACAGTCAATAGAATATGATTTTGGCCCCTTTCTCCAGTTTGCCGGCACCATCAACACGCCAGCAAACATAACGGCTGGCCAAACGGCAGCTTTTTCAATCAACACCAGCCAGGCAGCCAATATTGATCAGGTAACCTGGTCTGTTGATGGGCAGCAACAAGGTACCAGTACTGCTACTGGCCTTTTTAACTACGCCTTTCCCGGCAGTGGCACCTACACGGTAAGGGCAAGTGCAACCGGCAGCTGCCTGGCAGGATTTATTGAAACTACCGTTACGGTGGCAGTAGGGCCTGTACAAAACCCAGCCACCCTAACAGCCAGTAACAGCCCCTGCCAGGGCCAAACCACTACCTATACCCTTACCTTTAACGATACCCCACAGCCTGCCAATGGCCAGGTACAATGGCAGCTATCAAACACCAGTGCCGTAGCCAGCCCTGCCAGCTGGCCGCAAACCACCACCGCTATTACCAATGGGGTGGCCACCCTTACCGTAACATGGGTAAACACCAATGGGCCTGATATTAATGGCATCACAGTAACCGCGTCAAACCAGGGCCTGGCCATTAACCCGTTTTCAGTAGCGGTCACAACCACATTAAAGCGCAACCCCGCAGTAACCATCAATAACATTAACTACCTGCAGCGCATAGGCAACATTGGGTATTACAATGTTAACCTCCACGAGGCCGATGGTACAGTACTGGGCTACAAATGGTTTGTCAATGGGGCTGCTACCCCCTACACCACCACAGCATTTGCAAATGCTGGGGCAACAATAAACTTTGAAGATTTTGACCCCATTATTGAGCATACCCTCACGGTAGTGCCCTATGGTGCCTGTGGTGATGTGCCTGTGCCTGTTACCCCTGTTACCTTTAGCTATTGCCCGGATATTGAACAGGCTACTGAAAACTTTAACCCTGTTTGCCTTAGTTCTGAGCCAATAGACCTGATAATTAACGGCATTGACCTTGATGTTTGGACAGTAGCCAACAACGCTGCCTTTACCATTGTCAGAACTGCCAACACACCAGATAACATACTGCCGGTAATATTCAATACCCCGGGCACCCATACCCTCTACTTTTCGCACCCGGCAGACGCGCAAAACCAGTGCGATTTTAGCATTACCAAACGGGTAGACCCTGCACCTGTAGTGCCGGTAGCCAACACCACTGATATTTGTGCGGGCAGCACTGAAATTATTTCACTACCAGATTATGACCTGAACAACTACCAGCTATTGCCCACCACAGGTGTGCAAGACCTGGGCAGGCTATCGGCCACCACCTGGCAGGTAAAATATGTTGAGTCAGGTGTAAA
>CAZXTW010000285.1:0-7540 GCA_964643525.1 uncultured Roseivirgaceae bacterium | reverse complement strand
ACCATGAAAAAACTCATTTTTATCCCTCTTTTATTGGTGGCCGCCTGGGCACACGCACAGGTGTGGACCGAGAACGGCTCGTACATATACCCCACCAACGGGGCTGCCAATATTGGCATTGGTACCACCACACCCGGTGCCCCCCTGCACATTTCGGCCACAGCCCCTTACCAGCTGGTGGTAGAAGAAGGCAGCATTACCGGTGCCGATGGCGGTATTAAAATTGTGGGCAAGCGCAACAACTGCAACAGCTGCGAGCCTGCCTTTATTGACCTGGCCAACTATGACCATGACATTACCACCGAGTATGCCATGGCCCGCATTAGCGCCAATACTGATGGTGGCGACCTGCTAAACGGCAACCTGCGCCTGTACACCAGCAACGCTGGCACCCTGGTTGAGCGCATGCGCATCACCTCGGCCGGTAACTTTGGCCTGGGTGGCGCCACCAACCCGCAGGCCCGCATACATGTGCAGGGCCAAACGGCACAGCTGGCCCTGTTTGAAAACACGGCCACCTCAGCGGCCGATGCTGGCGTAACCATACTGGGCAAGCGCAACCAATGCGTTAACTGTGACATTGCTTACATTGACCTGAACGATGTAGATTATGACGAGCCCGGCACCACCGAGTTTACCATGGCCCGCGTAAGCGGTGGCATGCAAACCACGGCAGGCAAAAACGGCTACCTGCGCTTTTACACCAGCAAGCTGGGTACCCTGAATGAGCAAATGCGCATTACGGCCGATGGCGACGTGTACATTGGCACTGAAAACACAGCCCAGCGCGACTTTCGCCTGTTTGTTGAAGATGGCATTCTGACCGAAAAAATTGTAGTTGAAGTGGCCGGCAACTTTCCCTGGCCTGACTATGTGTTTGCGCCAGAATACAACCTGCGCCCCATTAGCGAGGTGGCCAGCTTTATTCAGGAAAACAGCCACCTGCCAGAAGTGCCCTCTGCCAAACAGGTGGCAGAAGAAGGCGTAAACCTGGCCGAAATGAACGCCACCCTGCTGCAAAAGGTAGAAGAGCTCACCCTGTATATTATTGACCTGCAATACCAGGTAAACGACCTGAAACAACAGGTAAACAAATAATTAGCGCCCATACCAGCTGCATCTACTGCCCCGCATCAGGTAAACAAACTACTGGTGCGGGGCTTTTGCATCAATAAGCCAATACTCCCGATCGTATAAATCAAACTCCTTATTTTGTAAATGCACTAACAAACCACTGGCATACATTTGTAGCAACAGCCAGCAATACCAAGCTTCCGTCTTTATTCCATCCCTCAAAACTCATATTTCAAGCTCAATTGTACTTTATGTTTTAGGCATTGTATTATTCCGTCTCATTGCCATTGGTACAGTAATACCAACGATAATGGTACAGTAGCCTCATTGCCATTGGTACAGTAATACCAACGATAATGGTACAGTAGCCCTAATGGCAATGGTAAGCAGTACCACGGTCAATCACCCTGCTGGTTAATGGTTAATGAACCTACTGGTTATCGAATCGTGTAACAGTAAAGTGCCGATGTGTTATCATTCCTTCAATTAGCACCACCTTTCAATAAGTCATCAAAAGTTAGGAGTTTTGAATCTATTGAAGCAAGTGGTGTTCCTGCACTCTCTTTGATGTAATAGTAAAATATAAAGCTTAGGAGCTTGTATCTTTATCTTCAATATTATTATCCAATGGTGATAACTTTGTAAGTTTATTACCAAGAAAGATGGCGGTAAGAATTACTATACCAGCAATTGTGACTTTCGCTAAAAGTAAAAGAAGTATAGAGATAAAGGTAAGTGCAAGGATAAGATTTAATTCATTCTGAATTTGTAAATTTTCAAGATTTGGCCAACGATACCTTTCTTGTTTGTATTCAAATTTGAAGGTTATTGTAAGTGCTACTTTACCTTTTAGTTTGAAGCCTTCTTTGATAGTATCAATCTTGTGTTCTGTCGTAAGTGCTAGAGCATTGGGTCCCTTAAGTGATATCTTTACATCAGACGAATTGGCAGTATAACCTAATGCAAGTGAGAGACCTTCTTTTCCTAATTCAAACTCTGATGAAAACATAAGATCTTTACTTACCTTCGATTTAAGCCCCGCTTTTACTTTTGTTAACTCAGAGCCTGAAGCTACGATTCCAAGGTCTGAGACGAAGTTTTTAAATTCTCTATTAGCCTTCACCTCTACAGCTTTTTCATTCATTTGAGTGATTTCAAGTGCCTTTTGTTTATTGTCAGAAGTTACTTCTAATTCTCCGTCAAGCTTGAACTCAGTATTTATTTTTCCAGAAGGGACCGGAATCGATACCCCTTTAACAGCTGGTATTTTTTCTGTGTTGACCTTATAACCATTTGGAAGCTTTCTTAAAAAATCACTAGTTGGTTCTTCTCTGTGCTCTTTATTCATTAATTCATTTTTCAACAATAGCTTTTTAGGCAGTACAAATATATTGGTGAGGTAGTCTGCCTTGATTAGTCTGAGCAACATAGAGATGTGCCCTGGAAGGATATAAACTTTTGATAAATAATAAAGGCCTAAAAGGCCCAATAGTACTTTTTGATTCAGTCCGTCTATCAGCTCTACTTTTCCTTCTTTGGTTTCAGTAGGTGGGGTTATAAGTGTGGCACCAGGTATTTTTTGTGGCTGGCTGGTGGCCCATTGGTTTTGGGTAGGGTGGGGCAGGGCCATGCCATTGTTCTGTTGAGTGGCGCTGCGGTTGCGGGCGGTACTTTTGGTGGGGGTAGCGCGTTCGGTGGTGGTTTTCATCTTGTGGTTGGTTTGTGGGTTAGGTGCGGTTAGTTGGTGGTTCTGCCTTCTTTGGTCAGTTCGCGTTGAATGCCCTTTTGCAACAGGGCTGGTGTAACGGTCTGGCTTTTGCCGGCCAGCAGCTGCAGGCAGCAGTAACGCACTACGTTGGTAATGCTGCCCCCGGCCAGGGGGTATTGTTGGGCTATTTCAGTCAAGTCAACCGCTGGGTGTAACGTGGCCTGGGCAGGCAATACAGCTTGCCACAGCTGTAGCCGCAAGTCAGCATCGGGTACAGGAAAGTACACCGTGCTGTGAAAGCGGCGGGCAAAAGCCTCATCAATATTGGTTTTGAGGTTGGTGGCCAGTATGGCCAGGCCGGCGTAATCGTCAAGGCGCTGCAGCAGGTAAGCCACCTCCTGGTTGGCATAGCGGTCGTGTGCACTGCTTACCTCGGTGCGCTTGCCAAACAAGGCGTCGGCCTCGTCAAAAAACAGCACCCAGTTGCGTGCTTCGGCATGTTGAAACACTCGGGCCAGGTTCTTTTCGGTTTCGCCCACGTATTTTGATACCACCTGTGACAGGTCAATGCGGTACACTTCCAGGCTGGTGGCCTTACCCAGCAGGGTGGCCGTCAGGGTTTTGCCGGTGCCGGGTGGGCCATAAAACAAAGCGCTATAGCCGGGCTTTAGGCGCTTGCCCAAACCCCATTGGTGCATTAATGTGTGGCCGTGCTGCAGCCAGTCAAGAATATCATGCAGTTGCTCTTCGGTTTGCTGGGGCAGCACCAGGTCGGCCCAGGCCATGGCTGAATGCACCGGCTGGGCAGGCAGCCCGGTAGCGGTGCCGGTTGGCTGTGCCTTTTGGCCGGTTATGAAATGGCTGGCCCAGCCTGGGCATAGCGTTAGTGGCGTGTTGAGCTGGGGGCCATCTGCAGGCGGCAACTGCAGTACCTGCTGTTGGGCAAACAGGTGGCCCTGCCCAAAATAGGCCAGGTGGCTGGGGCGGTGGGTCAGTTCAGTGCCTGCCAGCAAAAATAGGGCGGTTTGTAGGGTTGGGCTGTAGCTGTTGTGTGCTTCAAGGTGCAGGCCGCCAAATTCGGTAAAGGGCCTGTCATATGTAGCGTTTTTAATATACAGCGGGTCCAGCAGGCAGGGCTGTACGTGGGGCGCAGTGGCCAATGCCAGGATGAGGCGCTCATCAAAGCCCAGCTGGTGTTGGCACACAAACTGCCCGTAGGCATCGGCCCCGGTCAGTGTAGGCGGGGGCAGGTCAGTAATGGCGGTATGGGCCACCTCCTGGCCAAAAAACAGTTGCAGGCGGCAGGTAAGCACCTGGGCCAACCAGTGCAGTTCAGCTTGCAGGTCGGCCAGGGCCAGGCCAGGCATAGGTATGGTTTTGGGTTGGGCTACCATGTGGTGTAGATCATTTGGTTGAACCAGGGCAGGTGCACCGTGCCAATGCCCCAGGGCAGGGTATCAATCAGCACGTCCCACACCTTGCGCTCAATGTGTAGCTGCCAGCTGCTGTTGCTGTGTGACAGTTTGCCGGCGCGCTGCACAAAATTGGCCATCAGGTCGGCCTCGGTCAGTTGACGGGCGGCGGTCCATTCCTGAAGAATGGCTGCCCGCACCGCGTTGGCCGTTTGCATTTCATGGGCGGTCAGCTCAATGGCTGGGTGCACCGGGGTGCCGGGGGCAAGGCCACAAAGCACTTTGTGCAGCACCAGGTCATACTCTTCATGGGGCAGTGCCTTTAACCCGAGGTAATGCAGCAGCACCACGGCCCGGTGTTGTGCCGTTGGGTTGGCGAAGTGGTTGGCTTCTGTAAGCCCACAAGTGCTGAACAGGTGCTTGAGCCCCGGCCACAGCAGAATGAGCCCGGCATGGCTAAGGTAGTATTCTGTGGGTTGATTGGACGGTACATCATGAACGGTTGTGCTGAGCGCAGCCGAAGCATTTGTATTGGGTGGAACTGAAGGGTTTGACGCAGGTTGAGGTGGATTTTGGTTAGGCAGGGAATGGGTAGAGTCATCCTCCTTACCCCCTTCAACGGGGGAGTATTGGCGTAATTGCTCCCTCTGCCGGCTGGTAGAGGGATTGAAGGGGGATGTTTCTGCAGTATGGCCATCAATGCTGTTGCCATTAGTTACTGGTAACTTACGATTGATGAAAGGGGTCACAGGTAGCGCAGCCGAAGCATTTGTATTAGATGGAACTGAAGGGTTTGACGCAGGTTGATGCGGGGGTTGCTTAGGCAGCGAATGGGCAGGAAAATCCCCTTGCCCCTCTTGTAAAGTGGGGTGGTTGGGCGGCAGTGTTTCACTATTTAGGGATGGTTCCTGCCGGTTGTCGTGTACAGTGGCAGGCTGACCATAACCTGGTAAAGTATGCTGAAGGGAATGGGGGATGGTTAATTGAAACCGTTGATTGAGCTGTTGCCATTGTTGCTCGGTCAGCAGGCGGGCCAACCGCTGGCTGGCCTGCGGGTGTTGTAGTATGGCTTGCCATTGGGCAGGTGTGCCCTGGGCTATGGCTTCAGCCAAGGCTTTTTTTAACTCAAATTTATGGGCTTTGATAGGCCAGGGTAAGGTGCCGGTATGCAGGAAGTACCAAAAGGCCTGTTGCTGTGGGTTGCCAGCAGGTGGTAGCGGCTGTTGGGCTGATTGGCCTGCTGTGCTGACAGAAGCATTTGGCAAATGGGTTTGCAATGCTTTAAGTAAAGCGGTGTTGAGGGCAGTGGCCAGCTGCCGTGCCAGCACCCCTTTTGTACAGGTGCCTACATGCACTTGAACGGTGTCAATACGGATGGGGGCAGTTTGGCGCTGCCCGTTTTGTTGCCACCAGCTGTTGAGGCATTGAGCGGTTTGGCGTTGCACCTGCCGGCTTAATTGGCCCATTAGAGGTTGCAACCCATATTGGCTGTTGGTTTGCAACAACACCTTTATTTTATTGATTTGGTGCATAGGTGGTGGTATGTGGGCTGGTTCATTCATCGGGTTCAGGTTGTACGTTTTTAAACAGCACTGTTCTGGCAACGGCGTCAATGAACTCAAGGTAAGTAAAGGTGGTGTGCTGGCTGTAGCGGCACCACAGGCCTATGCGGTTGTTGGCCACGCTGCCTGCGGCGGCCAGCTGGAACTCAGTGCCAATGAGCCCCGCAGCTGATTGCTTGAGGTGGATGTGGCCCTCTGGCGATTGCAGCTCAATACGCACTTCACGGCCTGCCAGGCTTTTTACTTCTGTGCTCATCAATACATCTGTTTTGCCTTCAGCAACCTGAACCAATACCATTTCACGGCTGCTGTGGTTGTAGTACAGCCTTTTGTGGTTGTGGGCATCTGCAAAGTCAAACACCACGCCACATTCGGCATTGGGTTCATCAGCAGGTACCAGGCGCATGCGGATCACTTCAATACCAGCCGGGGTGGGGTTGGTCAACACCAGGGCTGTGCCAGGGCCGGCTACCCCGCCTGTGCCGCTGCCCACAAATGTGCCCTGTACCATGCCCCCGGTGGGCAGTTGCTGCCAGGTGGCCTGGTTGTTGACTGCCTGCCACAGCTGGGCATCGGGTTCGGTGCCGGGGTGGGTAACCGGGGCAGGAATGTGCAGGGTTGGGGGGCTGAACCACGGGGTGATGACTTCTATCACGGCCTTGAGTGCCTGTTGGTAGTCGATCATATGGGTCAGGGCCTGGGGCAGCAGCTGTAGCCAGGGGAAGTAGGCCCCCTCAAACTGCTGCATGGCGGTTTGGCCCACCCAGTGGGTAATGATGTAGGTATGGGCCGGAGCCTGCTGGTGCAGGGTTTTTTCAAGGTAAGCCCGGTACTCTGCATCTTGAAAGCGGGTGGGCCAGTCGGGCAATACAATGCTTATAATAGATGAGTAGGGATCAGTTGTCCAATGGTTTTCAATGTCAGCAAACAGGGGCAGAAAGGCATCTTTGACAATGGCCGGGCCAATGCTGTCGTTAAGTTGCGGCCGCAGCAACACATGCTCTACCACATGAAAGCCCTCGGCAGCCTGCCCTGCCAGAGCATGGAGGGGCTGCATACCGGGGTTGTGGATGCCCGCCAGGCAGTATACCCGTTGCTGGTACCCCCCCATGGCAGCACTGTCCGTACCATTGGCTGCCGATGCATGGTAATTGTAACCGCCGCTGCGATGGCTGCTTATGGTGGGGTATTGCTGCAACAGACGGGCTTTGTTAATGATTTCTACATCATCGGCCGGGTTATCTGGCTTGTACTTGAGCAGGGCGTTCTGGCCAATGTCTTCACCAAAGCGGGCCATCAGGTGGTTCAACAGGCGGTTGCGCCTTTGCACAAACTGGGGGCGTGCTTCAAGCAACTGCTGCATGTGGGCTGTGGCACTGGCCAGGGCCTGTTCAGGGTCAGCAGCTTCATGCAGGGTGGTCAGTAAGCTTTCAAGGCCGGGAACACCTTGCGGCAACTGGCCAAAGAGCGTATGCGGAATATCTTCTTTTACCGAATACAGCTCAGGGAGGGCCGCTAACTGGCTGGCATGGTTGGCCATGAGCTGCTCAAATACCAGCAGGTAGCATTTGAGCTGGTGGGCCTGTGCCCGCCGCTGGGGGGTGGCGTTGGCAGGCAGCCCTTCATGGCCAATGCCAAAGTTGGCTGAAAATTCCTGCTGTATGGGGTAGTATTGGTCAAGGTTTCTGAAAGTGCCTGGCGGCACTGGTATATCAGTGCTGGCAGCAGCCGGGTATTTGTTGGCAGTTTTGGCTGCCAGCTTTTCGCGGTACAGGGCCAGGGTG
>CAZXTW010000284.1:0-7567 GCA_964643525.1 uncultured Roseivirgaceae bacterium | reverse complement strand
AACAAATACCATGAGCCCCACCATCAATACCTCCAAAAAAAGGCCCGGCGGCAGCAGTGGTTAACTGCTGTAGTAGTAGCTTACTCGTTTCTTAATGACTCAATGGGGTTGGCATTGGCAGCTTTGACTGACCTATACCCTACTGTAACAGCGGCAATTACCAGCGACGCCAATATGGCCAGCCCAATTATGCCAGGCCCCAGCTGTATGCGGTAGGCAAACGCTTGCAGCCACTGCTGCATGAGGTAAACCGCCGGGGGGGCAGCCAACACAAACGCAATCAAGATCAACCTGATAAACTCTTTTGAAAACAGGTAAACAATCTGGCCCATAGAGGCCCCAAGCACTTTGCGAATACCCACCTCTTTGGTTTTTTGGGTTACCAGAAACGATACTATACCAAACAAACCCAGGCAACCAATAATAATGGCCATGGCAGTAAAAATGCCAAACAGCCGGGCCATCTTTAACTCTGCCCCATACTCTTGCGCAATCCGTTCATCTAAAAAGCGGTAGCTAAAAACACCTTCAGGGTACAGCTGCTCCCATGTATTTTCAATAAAGGCCAAAACATCCTGCAGCCCACTGCTGCTGGCCTTAACGGGTTTTACCTTAATGCCTGCTTCAACAAAGTAATCTTCAATGTACATAAAAACGCAGGGCTCAATGGCCGATTTCAGGTTTACATTATGGAAGTCTTTTACCACCCCCACAATACGCCTTTCCTTACCGGCTACATGTATCTTTTCGTTCAGTACTTCCTGGGGGTTGGTAAAGCCTATTAACTGCAGCAACGTTTCGTTTACAATCACCTCCCTGCTAGAATCGCTGGCCGGAAAATTACGCCCGGCCAACAGCTCTAACCCAAACGTTTCAATATACCGGTGGTCAATGGCTTTAAAATCTGTTGAATAGCGGGGGGCATTGTCAATACCCACATGCGTAAAGCCTGTTTCAATCTTATTATCAGCAATGGGGCTGCCTATTGAGTATGACACGCCCGCTATGGCTGCATTTTGTGTAAGCAAATTATGCAGGGTGGTCAGTTTTTCGGGTGCATCTGGGTTGACTGATACAATCACTACCGCCTCTTGCTCAAACCCTAAATTGGTATGGTTAAACAGGCGCATCTGGTACACCACCACCAGCGTGCCAATAATTAGCGCTTGCGATATGCCAAACTGAACCACCACCAGGCTGCGCCGTAAAAACAGCCCCTTGGCGTTTGATTGCACCATGCCCGCCTTTAAAGTATGCAGTGGCTGGTAGCCACTTAACACAAATGCCGGGTACAAACCTGCCAGCAGCGTAACCAGTACCACGGTCACACCAACAAACAGGCCCAGGGTGGGCTCGCTCAGCACACTCCAGTTTTCGGGCAGGTTTACATAGTCATTAAAATTAATCAAAAACAACTCTGCAAATGAAAGCGCCACAATAGTAGCCGCCAGCGTAATGAGCAATGCCTCGCTTAAAAACTGTACAATCAACAACTTGCGGCTGCTGCCCAGCACCTTTCTAATGCCTACCTCTTTGGCCCGCCGCACTGACTGGGCCGTGGCCAGGTTCACAAAATTAATGCAGGCAGTTACAATAAGCAGCAGGCCAATAATGGCCATACCCGTCAGGTTGCCCCGGTCCATAACCCTACCCCTCAGGTTGCCATAAGTTGCATTAAAGTGAATGTCGGCCATAGGCTGCAACTCAAACTCCATCTTCTCATCTGTTTTTCTTTGGCCGTACTTTGCTACCAGGGCGCTAAGCTTACCGTTTAAAGTAACCAGTTGTTGCTCGGTGGCTGGCGCATTCAACAGCACATACGTTTCTGTTTCTGAAAGCACCACATTCCATGTTTCGTTATAAAAGCTTTGGTGCATCTCAAGGGCCTGGTAGGGCATCAGGCAGGTATAGGGAATATCAGTCTGCACGGGTGGTACTGCTACAATGCCGGTAACCATAAACTGGTGTTCGTTGTCAATAGTAAGTGTCTGGCCAAGCAGCTCATTGGTGCCTGCCTCATTGCCAAACAGTTGCTGGGCCATTGCGTTGGTCAGCACTATGCCATTGGGCTGCATCAAAGCCGTTTGCGGGTTGCCGGCCAGCCATTGCACATCTAAAATATGAAGCAACTGCGTTTCAATAAAAGCCACCCGGCTCTTTTTAAACCGCTTAACCTGGCCCAGTTGGTCGGTAACGGCTACATTAACATCGTCTCGCAAATTAATTTGACCGGCCTGTGCCACCTCTGGCACCTCTGCCCTGATGGCCCGTGCCAGCGTAAATGGCGTGCCGTGCTCGCGGTTAATGCCGCTGGCGGGGTGCGTAACCGTATTGACACGGTAAATGCGGTCATACTGGCTGTGGTGTTGGTTATAGCCCTGCTCAAAATTGAGCACCAGGTACAGCACAATGCTACAGCCCATACCCAGCGCCAGGCATAAAATATTAATGGCTGTATACGTTTTTTGCTTTTTCAGGCTGCGCAGGGCAGTACGTATATAATTCTTTAACATGGCTTGCTTCAGTTTAAGTGTAAATGTTGGGGGTATGGGGTGTGCCTACTCGTCGCGCAATGATAGCACCGGGTTTGAGGTGGCCGCTTTCAGTGACTTCCACCCCACCGTTAGGGCGGCAATCAACAATGAGGCCACAATGGCCACCAGAAAATAAACCGGCGAAAGGGGAATCCGGTACACAAAATCGCTTAGCCAGGCATCCATAGCCAAATACCCCAGCACAGCGGCAAAGCCAAACGCTATAAATAGCAGCTTTAAAAACTCTTTTGAAAACAGTACCACAATGCCCCCAACGCTGGCACCCAGCACCTTGCGAATGCCAATCTCTTTGGTTTTTTGTGCTGCCATGAATGATACCAGCCCGTACAGACCCATGCACCCAATCAATATGGCTATAATGGCAAACAGCCTGATTAGCTTTGACAATACATTTTCTTCTTCATAATTATCTTTCAGGCGGTCGCTCAAAAAATTGTGGTCAAACAAAAAATCAGGAAAGGCCGCTGTCCAGGCTGCTTCTACAGCTTTTAATGCCTCAGGCACATTGCTGGGGTTGGCCATAACCGCCATTTCATGAAACTCATCGCTTTGGTATACCATAACCAGCGGGTCGCTTTCGCGTTGCAGTGAGTAAATAAAAAACTCATCCAACACACCGGTAATGGGCTTATACCCACCGCGCCCCAGGCTTATGGGGTAGCCAATGGCCTCTTGCGGGTCAGTAAACCCAAACACCTTCATCAGCTCAGCATTAATCAGCAGGCCATGCACAGAGTCATTGGGCGTAACATTCTGGCCAGCCAGCAGCTTAATCTCGTAGTTCTCCAGGTAGTGCTCGTCAATAAACTTAATATTCGTGTAGTACTCCAGCTCCTCCTCGCCCTGCTTATAAAAGAAATTCGTGATCCAGTTGCTGTTGGCTGTGGGGCTGGCGCCACCAAAGGTTACCCCTTCAATATGTGGGCTGGCCAGTAGCTGTTGCTTTAACTGTTGCAGGCTTTGGGCATTGTTATTGGGCAGGCCGGTTGTAATGACCTGGTTGCGCCTGAAGCCCACATCTTTCTTTACGAAAAAATCAATCTGGCTGGTCATCACAATGGTGCCCACAATTAAAAACTGCGAAATGGCAAACTGCAACACCACCAACCCTTTGCGCAGCAGCCATTGGCCCTTGCTGTGGCTGCCCAGCTTACTTTTTAACGCTACCGCTGGCTGAAAGCCCGACATAATCATGGCTGGGTAAAAACCCGCAGCCAGCGTAACCAATACAGTAACCCCCACCAGAAAAATGAGCATATCTGTATTAAAGCTTTGCACCATAATGCCCTTAAGTTCAAAAAAGCTATTGATGTGCAGCACCAGTAATTCAGTTAAGCCCAGGCTTAGCAAAATAGCCAGTAGCGTTATCATAAACGTTTCGGCAATAAACTGGTAAAAAATGCGGTTGCGGGTGCCGCCCAGTACTTTGCGCACGCCCACCTCTTTGGCGCGTTTTAATGACTGCGCCGTGGCCAGGTTCACAAAATTAATGCAGGCCGTAAATACCAGCAGCACGGCAATGATTGAAAGTACCCAGGTAAGCTCTTTACCCGCAGTAAAGCCCACAAAAGTGTTAAAGCGCCCATCAAAATGCATTTCGCTTAAGGGCTGCCAGTAATAAGTGCGCTCATTGGCCACCTTCTCTTCGTGGTACTTGGCCATAAAATCAGGCATTTGGCTTTGTACCTGTTCAAGGCTTAACCCTGCTGGCAGCAACACAAAAGTCTGGTCGTTTGATGAGATTGACCCCATATGGTTGTTATCATCATAGCCGGGTTGCGCCTCATTGGTGCTGTATGAAATGTACAGGTCAAAAATAAAATCAGACGTAACGGGCATATCTTCAAAAACGCCATCAATCACAATAGGCACTTCATTGTTCATAACCAGTCGCTGCCCAATAGGGTCATTACTGCCAAAATACTTCTGGGCCAGGCTTTTGCTGATAATACCGGTGTTGGGCTGCCGCAGTACGGCCGTTTTATTGCCAGCCAGCCACGTAAAAGTGGCAATATCAAGCATTTGCGGCTCGGCATAGGCAAGCGTGCTTTCATCAAACCGTTTGCTTACCTCATTGCCATCCATTACCGCAATCATGCCACTTTCAAAGCCTGAAATAATAGCCACCTCCATATCAGGAAAATCGGTGCGCAGGGCTTCAGCCAGCGGGGTGGGTGTACCCTCCTGAAAATCCATGCCGCTGGGCCGCTCGCTTACTGTTACAACCCTGTACATGCGCTCAACATGCGCATGAAAATTATCAAACTGAAACTGGCTGTTTACCATTTGAAAAATAAAGGTGGCACAGCTAATGCCCAGGGCCAACCCAAAAATATTAATGGCTGCATAAGCCTTGTTGCGCATTAACACACGTATACTGGAGATCAGATAATTTCTAAGCATGGCTTTTCAAGATTAAGCTAAAGATAATCAACACTGCTTACACTGCTTTTCAAATGCAATGCCACAATTGTATAGCACACACTATCAGCCACTTAAGTGATTTATCAACCAGCTCTGCCCATGGCATTCGTTTGCTTTTAATACACCCCACTGTTTGTTTTTGATACAGTTTTGCTAACTTCCTTTACCTATGGCAAAAAGAACCGAACGAATACTGGTTGTTGATGATGATATGGCGGTGCTCAACACCGCCCGCCTGCTGCTGAAGCAGCTTTACACCCATGTACAGGTATTGAACGACCCTGAGCATATACCAGAACTGCTGGCAGCACACACGTTTGACGCCGTGCTGTTAGATATGAACTACGACCCCGGCGAGCACGACGGCCAGGCGGGTTTTTTCTGGCTCAAGAAAATCCTGAAGCGGGCCCCGGGCACTGCCGTATTGTTTATGACGGCCTTTGGCGAGGTTGATATTGCCATTGAAGCCATTAGGCTGGGGGCTGCCGATTTTATTATGAAGCCCTGGAAAAACGACCAGCTCATTGCCAAGCTGAACAAGGCCATTGCCCAAAAGCGCAAGGCCGACCAAACCACGCAGGCCACTGCTGCCCCGGCCGTGCCCATGGTTATTGGCAGCAGCCCGGCCATGCAAAAAGTGTTTGACACCATTGGCAAAGTAGCCGCTACTGATGCCAGCGTATTGGTTTTGGGGCAAAACGGAACGGGCAAAGAACTAATTGCCCGTACCTTACACCAGCAGTCGGCTCGGCATGCCCAACCCTTCATTTCGGTTGATCTGGGTGCGGTAAGCGAAACCCTGTTTGAAAGTGAACTCTTTGGCCACGTAAAGGGTGCCTTTACCGATGCCCGCCACGACAAACCCGGCCGCTTTGAAATGGCCAACGGCGGCACCCTGTTTTTAGATGAAATAGGCAACCTGAGCTATGCCCTGCAGGCCAAGCTGTTAACCGTGTTGCAAAACAGAACGGTGCGCCGCGTAGGTGCCAACCAGGAAACAGCCATAGACATCAGGCTGATATGCGCTACCAATAGGCCCTTGTATGATATGGTGCCCGAAAAAACCTTTAGGCAAGATTTGCTGTACCGCATCAATACCGTACAAATTAACATACCCCCCCTTAGTGAGCGACCTGATGATATACCCCCCCTGGTAAACCACTTTTTGGCCACCTACTGTGCCAAGTACGGCAAAAAGGTGCCCACCATAAGCGCTGCCATGATGAAGCAGCTTATGCGTGCGCCCTGGCCGGGCAATATTCGTGAACTGCAGCACGCCACTGAGCGCGCCATTATACTGGCCGAAGGCGACCAGCCAGACATCAACGATTTTTTAAGCGCAGCCCCCCCGGCAGCCAAACCTAAGGCCGAGGCTGCCTCGCTTAACCTGGCAGAAAACGAAAAACGCTTAATTATTGAAGCGCTAGACCAGCACAAAGGCAATATTACCAGGGCAGCCAAAGCCCTGGGCATTGACAGGCTGGCCCTTTACCGCAGACTAAACAAATATGGTATATAAAAGATTTACCCTACTGGTATTGCTCAGGGTGCTGCTGCTGCTGGGGGTGCTTACAGTACTGGCCTTTATATTTCTTGACAAACGCCTGCTGTTTGTGCAGTTGATTTTGGTGCTGGTATTGCTGGCCCAGATTTTTGAGCTCATTCACTTTGTAACATTAACCAACCGCGAGCTGTCAAAACTGTTGCTGGCTATTAAGCACCACGACTTTTCTATTCACTTCCCGAAAAACAAGCTGAACCGATCGTTCGAGGGGTTATACGAGGCCTTTACCCAAATTACTAAGGCTTACCAGGAAGTAAAAGTAGAGCGCGAAGCGCAGTTTCAGTATATGCGCATGATTGTGCGCCACATTGATTTTGGCATTATTGCTTATGACGACAAAGGCCAGGTAGTGCTTATGAACAACCACGCCTGCAATATGCTGCAAATAAACCAGGTGAAGTACTGGCGCATACTAAAACAACGCCAGCCAGACTTTGCCGAAGCGGTAGATGCCATGCCCGTTGAAGAAAGTACCATTTACCACCTGGCCATGAACAATGAGCACCTGCGCCTGCTGTTACGCAAAAGCAGCGTGGCCCTGCTGGGCGTGAATTACGCCATTGTTACCTTCAAAAACATTCGCAACGAAATTGAGCAAACCGAAGCCGTGGCCTGGCACAAGCTAATCAGGGTGCTTACCCACGAAATAATGAATACCGTTACGCCCATTACCTCGCTAACCGAAACTATGCTGATGCTGGTGCAGCAACCCGACGGGCAGCCGGTGCAGGCCAGCGACGTGACTGACGAGCAGATAGCCGACATGACCCAGTCACTTGAAATGATACGCGAACGCAGTGCCGGCATTATGCATTTTGTGGGCGACTACCGCAAGCTAATCCGCCTGCCCACCCCTAAGCCGCAACCCATACCAGTGGCCGAGCTACTGAAGGGCCTGGCCACACTAATGGCACCGGAGCTACAGAAAAGTGCCATTGAACTGAAGCTGACTACCCTGGAGCATACCACCCTGCTGGCCGACCGTTACTTGATTGAGCAGGTTTTGATTAACCTGATGACCAAT
>CAZXTW010000283.1:0-7582 GCA_964643525.1 uncultured Roseivirgaceae bacterium | reverse complement strand
TGTCAGGCCATCGCCTACAATATGGTGCATATCCATAGCCAGCACCTGCTTGCCGCTGGTGGTAGTGATCAGGGCGGCCCGCAGCAACGGGGCCTGCGCCAGATCAAATGGCTGCACAAAAGCGGCCAGGGTCTGCTCAAGCGCCTCATCGGCCACGGTTTGCTGCGCAAGCACAAAAGTAGCGGCCTCTGCTACTTGCTGCTGGTAGTCGGTACCGTCAAACACAAAACTGGTGCGCAGGCTTTCATGGCGCTGCACCAGCTGTAGTATTACGCCCTCAATGGTTTGGGCACTGGCCTGGCCCTGCACCTGCCAGGCAACAGGCAGGTTGTAGGCCGTGCTTTGCGGGGCCATCATATAATTATAGTGCATGCGTGCCTGGGCTGCCGAAAGTACGTACTGCCCGGCTGCCGGGGCAGGTTTTATTTGCAGCACAGTATCTTGAATGGCCTGGTCAATATGGGCGGCCTGCTCTACAACGGTTAATTTCTTAAACAGCACCTCCAGGCTAATGCGCACATTAAATACTTTATAAATGCGGCCAATCAAGCGCATAATACTTAACGAATTGCCCCCAATGGCAATAAAGCCAGCAGTGGTGCTTATTTCCTGCTGGCCCAGCACCTCCTTCCAAATGCCCAACAGTTGTGTTTCAGTAGCGGTGGCCGGGGCTGTAACCTGCACCTTGGGTTGTATTTTGGCCAGGGCGGCATAATCTGTTTTGCCGTTGCCAAGCAGGGGCACTTCATCAATGGCTACATACTCGGTGGGCAACATATACTCAGGCAGGCTCAGCGCCAGTGCCTCACGCAGCTGGGCGGGGTTGGCCGCTGCATTGGCCTGCAACACATAAGCGGCCAGGTTCTCCTGGTCAGCTTCAGTGGTTTTCTTAATGACCAGCCCCTGCTGCACAGCTGGCAGGCTGTTCAGGGCATGCTCTACCTCGTCAAGCTCAACCCTGATGCCCCTTAGCTTTACCTGCCTGTCTTCACGGCCAACCAGCTCAATAGTGCCATTGGGCATCATACGGGCCTTGTCGCCGGTTTTAAAAGCGGGCTTCTGCACGCCGTTCAGGGGCACAGTTACAAATCGTTCTTTGTTCAGCCCAGGGCGGTTCAGGTAGCCCTTACTCAGGTAGTCAGTTATCAGGTATAAATCGCCAGGCACCAGCATACGGCAGGGCTGGCCATCGGCATTGGCTATCAACAATTCAGTGCCAGCTATAGGGGTGCCAATGGGTATTTTACCCGCCTGCACATCGTCTGGCTGTATGCGGTAAAAGGTGCGGATCATGGTAGCCTCAGTAGTGCCATAAAAGTTAACCAGCTGCACCCGCCCGCCCAGCTGCTGGTACCAGTTGGTGAGGCTAATGGGGCTAATTTTTTCGCCGCTCATAAACACATACTTCAGGGCCGGGTAACTGCTGGCAGTTAACTGGCCATGGTTAAACACCCTGAACAGGCTGGGCACACAGTGTATGTGGCTAATCTGCTGCTCAGTGATCCAGGCGCTCATCTTTTCAGCCGTAAAAAAGTCAGCATCAGCCGGGGGTATACACACCGTACCACCCACCAGCAGCGGGGTAAACACATCACGCAAAAAGGCATCAAAATAAGGGCTAATGAATTGACTAAACCGGCTACCAGGGGCAATACCAAACTCTGCCACCTGCCATTGTATAAACTGCAACAGGCTGGCGTTTTTGCCAACAATACCTTTGGGCTGGCCCGTACTGCCCGAAGTAAAATAAATGTACAGGCTGTCATGGGCTGCATAAGCCGGCAGCTCAAAGTGCTGTACCGGGTCGGCCTTCAACATACCTTCATAAAGGTAGCTTTGTGTGGCTGCTAGGGCGGGTGGCAGGGCCTGCCCATCTGCACCAATAACCAGTTTCAGGTCAAGGTCAGACGCCATGCCCTGCAAACGGGCATTGGGCAGTTTCACATCAAGCGGTACAAACACATAACCAGCCAGGGCCGTACCAATCATGCTGGTAATTATGGCCGTGGGGTTGGTCAGGGCAATGCCCACCTGCGCCTGGGCAGGCAGGTGCAGGGCCATTAAAAACCGGGCTACCTTCTGGGCATTGGCAGCCAGTTGGGCGTAAGTAACCGCTTGCCCATTGTGCATAATAGCAACAGATGAGCCGTGGGCCTGCAGGCTTTTATGAAGTAGGTGTTGAAATTGCATGGGTGGTAATTATACTGGTGGAACTAAGGGTTAAAAGAACTGGTCAAGCAAAATACCGAAGGTAATGACAGTAATTAACAGGTCGCTCTCATAAGGGGCATTAACAGTAAAGCCCTCTTGCGAGTAGGTGTTTTTTAAAGCCTCGATCGTATCAGGGTTAAAGTAGCCCTGCTTTTTAATGAGGTCGTAGCTTAGCAGGTCATTGATGTACTCAATGTTTTTCTGCAACAGGTACGGGCTGCCAGGGGCAATAAAGTGAAACTTTTCACGCTCAAACACCTGGCGGGGTACAAACCGGCTGGCCATTTGCTTTAAGATGTACTTTTCAGTAAAGTCGTTCAGCTTCAGGTCAACCGGCAATTGGGTAGAATACGCAATCAGGTCTTTATCTAAGAAGGGGTAGCGCACCTCAACCGAGTTAGCCATGGCCATTCTATCGCCATGGTCACTCACCAGGTGGTCAACCAGTCGAATTTTATAATCTATATAGGCCCGCTTATTTAAAATGTCGCGGTTGTGCACCTTATCAGGGTTAATCAAGGGGTGGTTCAGGCAGTTTACCTCATCATAAGCAGCATTTACTGCGCCAGAGTACAGCCCCTGCTTTACCTCATCAAATTCTAAGAAGTTACGCTCGTAGTAAAAATTGGGGTCACCCCACAGCCTTTCGCGCAGGGCCTGCTCCATAGGGCTGGCCTCGTTCTGTACCAGGCCCATCTGGCGCATCCGGTCAAAGCGGTACCCTACATACCCGGCAAAGAATTCATCGGCCCCCTCGCCCGACTGGATCACCTTGATGCCTTTAGAACGCACCGACTCTGACAATACCAGCGAAGCCGTGTTGTAGGTTTCTTTAATGGGGCATTCAGAGTGGTATACTGAATGCACCAGGCGGTCGGCAATATCGTTGTAAAAAAAGGTTTTCTGGTTCAGCTTAGTATTGCTTTCGCGGGCAATTAGTTTCTGGTAGTTTGATTCAGAATGCTGCGAGTCTATGAAGTCAATCGAGAAGGCTTCTTTGGGCGAGAATTCAGCATTTTTTACTTCTTCATCTTTTTCAAGCAGGCGGCTTATTTTCATGGCTATCATAGATGAATCAAGCCCTCCGCTCAGGTAAAAGCCAGTAGGCACATCAGCCCGCAACCGCAACCGCACAGCCTGTTCAAACTTCTCTTCCAATTCATCAATATACGCCTGCTCAGACTTGCCATTCATGGGCATGGGCCCTTCTGGGTAAGCCAGGTCCCAGTATTCATGCTTTTCCATTTGCCCCTGGTCGTTCACCAGCAGGTAGTGGCCGTTGTCAAGGCTGTGGATGTTCTGAAACATGGTACGGGGCGAGATGAGCCCGGCAAATGTAAAGGTCTGGTCAAGGCCCACAAGGTCTACCCCGGGGTTTACTTCAGGGTGCTGAATAATAGATTTTATCTCTGAGCCAAACACAAAGGTATTGCCCACCATGGTGTAGAAAAACGGAATAATGCCCATCTGGTCGCGGGCACAAAACAGCAACTGGCGCTTTTTGTCATACAGGGCAAAGGCAAACTGCCCGTTTAGCTGGTCAATAAAGTGCACGCCGTGTTCTTCATACAGGTGCACAATTACTTCAACATCACTTTGTGTTTTAAACTGGTGCCCTCGTGCCTGTAGCTGCTTTCTTAGCTCTATGTAGTTAAATACTTCGCCATTACAAACCAGGTAAATGGTATCATCTTCATTGGTAAGTGGCTGCATACCATTAGAAACCCCAATAATGCTAAGGCGGGTAAAGCCAAAAGCAATATTGTCAAACAAGAGCGTGTCTTGCTCATCTGGGCCCCGGTGGTACAACTTATCGGCCATTTTTTGAATGGTCTGTTGGTCGTGGCCCCCTACCCGCTGGTCAAATCTTATAAAACCGCAAATTCCACACATACTGTTTATGGTTATTTCTGGTGTTCGTTTCTATTGGTTGTTGGTTTGTTCAGGCACAATGCTTCGCTGCCAGACAGTACCATTGGCACTTCTTTACACATTGCATTATTCTAAGTAATGGGTTAACCCAAGGTAGGGCCTTAATACGGCCATGGTTCGATCATAGCTCGATTAGAAACCGGCTTACCTGCCTGGGTAGTTTATTGTATTATATACAGTAAGGTTTTAATATTTGGCTGGCTAATGACTTAGTTCATGCCGGCATCTTCAAGTTGCAGCGCGTCAATGCTCAGGGCAGGCTGTTTAACCAGGCACAACAGAATATGCCTGTAATACCCCATGAGCAGGCTGATAATATCAGCATCATAGAGGGCCGTATTGTACCTGAAGCTAATAGCCAGGTGGTTGCTGGCTGCCTCGGCGTGTACCTCCAGCTCGTAACGGGCCGTGGCACCAGCCTGGCCCAGTTCGGCAGGCTCAAACACCAACCCGGTGGGGGTCACTTCATTCTGAAAGAAGTCAGCACTGCTTATATAATAATCTACAATTTGGTTGCCCTGGCCAATGGCCAGGTCTTTCAGCATGGCGTCATAGGGGTACTCCTGGTGGGCAAAGCCCTGCAGCACACAGGTTTTAACCTGTTGCATAAGTTCGGCCAGGGTTTGCTGCTGGTCAATAGTAACGCGCAGGGGCAGCACATTTACAAAGGTGCCCACCACCTGTTGCAGGTTGGCCTGGGTGCGGCCCAGGGCGTCAGTACCAACAACCAGGTCATGGGTGCCACTCATTTTATGAATTAACAGGTAATAAGCGGCCAGGCAGCACATAAAATCAGTATATCCCTGCTGCTGTGCCATGGTGCGCAGGGCAGTAAAATCATGGCCGCCCAGCTGCATGGTGGCCACCGCCCCCGCCTGGGTGGTTACGGTGTGCCGCTCTTTAAGGGTGGGCAGGGTGGCCCTGGTCATGCCCCCACCCAGGTGTTGTTGCCAGTATTGTTTATGGCTGGCCATGGCTGCTTCGCCCTGCCGTTGCCAGTGGGCAAAGTCAGTATATTGCAGCACCGGCTTGGGCAGGTGGTGGCCTGCCAGCAGGTGCTTGAAGTCGTTCATGAGTAGGTTGATCGAATATCCATCTGCCACAATGTGGTGGATGTCAACAAAGAGGAAGACCTGACCGGTGGTGTCAACATAGGTTGCTGCTCTAATGAGCAAATCATGTTGTAAGTTAAACGGTGCCACAAAGGCTTTGTAGGCCGCAGCGGCGCTGGGGTGTTGTTTTGGTTCATACTGCTGTAATTGAAAGGGTACTTTTTGTTGTACGGTTTGCAGCACCTGCCCCCCCTCCTGCACAAAATTGGTGCGCAGGCCCTGGTGGTGGGCTATTAGCACGGCAAAGGCTGTTTCAAGTGTTTTGTGTGGTATGTTGCCCTGTAACCGGTAGGCATGGCTCATATTATTCACCACACTGGACGGATTAAAGAGGTACATGGTATACAACCGCTCTTGCGCGGCCGAGGCCACATATTGGGCCTGCTGTGGCAGCCTGGGTATGGCTGCCGTAGTGGCCAGCTGGCCACTACCTATCAGGGCTGCCTGCTGGCTTATGGTGTTGTGGGCAAATAGCTGCTCAAGTGTAATAGTAACGCCATAGGCCGCTTCAATGCTTTGGCTTAGGCGCACCGCCTTCAGTGAATGGCCCCCCAGCTGAAAAAAGCTGGTACTGGCCCCTATTGTCTGCTGGTCAAGCCCCAGCAGTGAGGCCCATAACCGGGCCAGTTCATGCTCAATGGCGCTGGCTGGTGCCTGGTAAGCTGCCGGGCCCTGTTGGGGCCTGGGCAGTGCCTGGCGGTTTAGCTTGCCGTTGTTGGTAAGCGGTATGGCACTAATAGGTGTAATGTATGTCGGTACCATATACTGGGGCAGGCTTTTGCTTAAGTGGGCCCTGATGGCCTCTTCAAGCACAGGGTTGTGCTGTTTTGCAGGTACTACCCAGGCGGCCAGGTGCCTGTCTTCACCCGAACCAATGGCCAGCACCACAGCATCTGTCAAAGCGCCGCCCGGCATGGCCAGCAGCTGGCTTTCAACATCGCCCAGCTCAATGCGGTAGCCGCGTACCTTTACCTGGTGGTCAGTGCGGCCCATATACCTCAGGTTGCCATCTGGCAGCCAGGCGGCCAGGTCGCCGGTTTTGTACACCGTTTGCCCACCCAGGGCGGCCAGGGGCATAAACTTTTGCGCTGTAAGGGCCGGGTTATTCAGGTAACCCGTAGCCAGCTGCACCCCGGCAATCACCAGTTCGCCCACAACGCCCACCGGTGCCAGTTGCTGGTGCTGGTCAAGCACATACAGCTGGGTGTTGTCAATGGGTTTGCCAATAGGCACCTCAGTAGTGGGCCCGTCAAAGCGGCAGGGGTAGTACGAAACATCTACCGTGGCTTCAGTAGGGCCATACAGGTTGGTTAACCTGGTTTGGTGCGCCGCATGCAGGGTGCTGCCAAACTGGCTCACATAGGCAGGCTTCAGGGCCTCGCCGCTGGCAAATACCTGCCTGAGGCTGGCAGTAGCCTGTAGCCGCTCAGGCTGCAAGGCCGACAAAAAGGCCGACAGCATAGAGGGTACAAAGTGTATGGCGGTTACCCGGTATTGCTGTATGGCAGCCACCACCGCGGTAGGGTCTTTTTCAGCCTCAGGCGGCAACAGGGCCAGTGCCCCCCCGTAAAACGACCACCAGAATAATTCCCATACTGATACATCAAAGGTAATGGGTGTTTTTTGCAGTAGTACATCGCCCGGCCCAATGGGGTATTGCTTGTTCATCCAGGCAAGGCGGTTCATTACGGCGTGGTGGGGTATCATAACCCCTTTGGGCCTGCCAGTGGTGCCCGAAGTATAAATTACGTAGGCCAGGCCATTTGCAGTAGCAAGGGATGTAAAGGTACTGCTTTGGCTTTCAATGGCTGGCTGGGCACTGTCAAGGTCAATGGCCTGCGTGCCTGTTGGCAACTGGTGCTGCCCCAGCAGGGCCTGCCGCGACACCACCCATTGCAGGCCGGCATCGGCCACAATGGTGTTGATGCGCTCTGGCGGAAAGGTCGCATCAAGGGGCAGGTAAGCCGCCCCGGCCTTTAATATACCAAACAGTACAGGCAACAGTTGTAGCTCGCGCTGCAACATGACCCCAACCATTTGGCCCTGCACCACGCCCAGGCTGGTTAAATAGTTGGCCACCCTGGCCGATGCCTGGTGTAGCTGGGCATACGTTATTTGCTGGTTGCCAGCATACAGCGCCGGGCTGTCAGGGGTAAGGGCCGCCTGCCGTTCAAACTGAGACACGATGGTGGCCGCTTTAGGGTAGGCTGTGCTGGTGTTGTTAAAGGCCCCAACAATTTGCTCTTGGGCGGCAGGGCTTAGCAGGTTAAGCTGTGCAATAGGTGTATCAGGCGCCTCTATAAGCTTAGCCAACAGCGTGCAATAGT
>CAZXTW010000282.1:0-7600 GCA_964643525.1 uncultured Roseivirgaceae bacterium | reverse complement strand
ACATCGCCATCACCAAAAGTCAAGTCGGGCTCGGCAGTACCTTCAAACTCACTGAATATCTGCTCATACGTTTTGCCCATAATATTGGCCAAAACATTTAGGCGGCCGCGGTGGGCCATACCTATCATCACTTCCTCTACCCCTAAATCTGCAGCACGGTTAATAATAGCATCAAGCGCCGGTATGGTGGTTTCGCCCCCTTCTAACGAAAAGCGCTTTTGTCCTAAATACTTCGTGTGCAAAAAGTTTTCAAACACTACAGCTTCGTTCAGCTTTTCCAGTATCCGCCGTTTTTCGTCCTCTTTCGGGTCAAAGTTCAATGCCTCATGCTCAGACTTGGTTTTGAACCACTCCACTACTTCGGGCTCACGTATATATAGGTACTCAAAGCCTACAGTGCCTTCATATATGTCTTTGAGGGCGGCCAGGATCTTTTTCAGGGGTGCTTTGCCAATGCCTATTTCGTTGCCAATCTGAAACTCAGTGTCCAGGTCTGCATCGGTCAGCCCAAAGTCAACCAGGTCAAGCCTTGCTTTGCGGTCTTTTCGGGTTCTAACAGGGTTTGTGTTTGACCTTAAGTGGCCCCGTGAGCGGTAAGCATGTATCAGTTGCCAAACCTTCAATTCTTGAGGGCTTGCCGCGCTGGTTGCCCCAGTGCCAGTAGCTGCACTGGCCCCTTCCGGGGCATCTTCCCCATAACGGGCAATGGCAAACTCAAAGCCTTCAAAAAACTTTTGCCATTCTATGTCTACTGTTTCGGGGTTATTCTGGTAAGATTTGTAGAGTTCGTCAATGTAAGTGACGTGTGCATTTGAAATGTAGGAATATTTATCCATAAGAGCTGTAGGATTTAGCCTTGGCAAAGGTAGAAAAGACTGAAACAATAAAGAAATTACATATTCGCTTATGCAAATGTTTTGCCTTTTCTTTTGTTAATCCTCTCAAAGTTAAATAATAATAAGGGTAGTCGTTGCCATTTCACACGATTGTTTTGGGCCTGCCCGCCGTTGAGGTTAAAACAGACAAACAAGCGGCTTACAGACTTGCCTGGATATCAATAACCCAAAGGCTGGCTGTGTATGAAAACCCTATTTAAACGCAGTTTTAGTTGTTTTGGCCTACTTCAGGTTAGCTTGGGTTGCAAGCATAGCTTATACGCTACCCGTTTATTTGTTTATTATAAGTATGCGCATTTGCCTGGTTAATTCTACAACCTGTAAATGGCGGTAAGGTTTTAGCTATAGTTTATATTGAAAGTAGTGGCGCAAATTAAAATTATGTTATCTTTGCAGACTCAAAATTTGCGGACGGGATCCGCACTTTAACATAACTGATCATATGCCTGTAAAAATCAGACTAGCGCGTCGCGGACGCAAAAAAAGACCGATCTACGATGTAGTCGTAGCCGATGCAAGAGCACCACGTGATGGTCGCTTTATTGAAAAGTTGGGTAGTTATAACCCCAACACCAACCCTGCCACCATTAATATCAACACTGACAAAGCGCTTGATTGGGTAATGAAGGGTGCCCAGCCTACCGATACGGTAAGGGCCATGCTTTCATACAAAGGTGTGTTGCTGCGCAAGCACCTGCAAGTAGGTGTTTTAAAAGGTGCAATTACGCAAGAAGAGGCCGACAAACGCTTTGAAGCCTGGTTGCAAGAGAAAGATGCCAAGATTCAAGGTAAGAACGACCAGTTGAGCCAAGCCAAAGCCGACGATGCAAGCAAGCGTTTAGCTGCCGAGGCTAAGGTAAAAGAAGAGCGTGCTGCTGCTATTGCCAAGAAAAATGTAGTTGAAGAAGAAGTTGCTGCCCCTGCTGAAAATGCTGAAGGCGATGCTGAAGCAACTGCTGGCGAAGAAAGCAAAGAGGGTTAAGCCCATTCTTTGAGCGGTCATGACAACTGATGATTGCTTTCAGTTAGGTACAATCACTAAAACACATGGGTTACAAGGTGACGTTGTAGTTTACATCGATGCCGACGACCCAGAGATGTATATCGATATGGAATCAGTTTTTGTTGAACAAAACAAAAATCTGGTTCCATATTTTATTGAGTACCTGTCATTAAAAAACAAGCTGGCCACTGTTGGCTTTGAGGGGGTTGACTCTATTGAAGAAGCCGAAGCGTTGCGTAACTGCAACGTTTACCTGCCGCTAACAGTACTGCCCCAGCTTGAGCCTGACCAGTTTTATTACCACGATATTATTGGTTTTGCCCTGATTGATGAAAAGCTGGGCAACCTGGGCCAGGTAGGTACGGTGTATACCATGCCTGCCCAAGACCTGATTAGCTTTACCTATCAGGGCAAAGAGGTACTGGTGCCAGTAAACGACCATGTAATTACACGTGTTGATAAAGCCCGGCAGCAATTGCACCTGGCCCTGCCAGATGGTTTGCTTGATGTGTACCTCAATGATTAAAGCATGCGCATTGACATAATTACCTGCCTGCCTGATATGCTTCAAAGCTTTCTGAACAATTCTATTGTGCAGCGGGCTCAGGATAAGGCACTGGTAACCCTTGTGGTGCATAACCTGCGTGACTATGCCACCAACAAGCACCGCAATGTTGATGATTATGCTTTCGGTGGCGGTGCCGGTATGGTGCTCACCATTGAGCCTATAGTGAACTGCCTGGATGCGCTCAAAGCTGAAAGGGCTTATGATGATATTATTTATATGAGCCCTGATGGCGACCTGTTTGACCAGCCAATGGCCAATCGGTTGTCATTACAGCAAAACCTGGTATTGCTTTGTGGGCATTACAAGGGGGTAGATGAGCGGGTACGCCAGCACTTTATTACCCAGGAAATTAGCATAGGCGAGTATGTGCTTTCTGGGGGTGAACTGCCAGCGGCTGTAGTTTCAGATGCACTGGTGCGGTTAATACCGGGTGTGCTTTCAGATGAATCGTCGGCGCTAACAGACTCTTTTCAAGACAACCTGCTTGCCCCGCCGGTGTACACCAGACCAGCCAATTATAAAGGTATGGAGGTGCCCGAGGTACTGCTGTCAGGACATGAGCAACGCATTGAGCAATGGCGTTACGACAAAGCCGTTGAAAGAACCAAAGCAAGAAGGCCCAACCTGCTAAAGGATGCCTAGCTGAGATGTATAAAACATGCCTCACAGAGGCGTAGTTATAAAAAATTATTATATATTTGCACTCCCTTTTTGGGAGGCACATTAAGCGAAAGAATCATGAGTGATTTAATTCAATTGATAGAACAAGAATATCAGGAAAAGAGAGCTTCTCTGCCTGATTTTCGCCCTGGTGACACGGTGAATGTTCACGTTAAGATTAAAGAAGGTGAGAAAGAGCGTATCCAGCAGTTTCAGGGTACGGTTATACAAAGAAGGCACCCCAATACCAATGGCGAAACTTTTACAGTTCGTAAGGTATCAAACGGCATAGGTATTGAACGTATTTTCCCGTTAGTGTCTCCTTTTCTTGATAAAATAGAAATTATCCGTCGCGGTAAAGTACGTCGTGCCAGATTGTACTACCTGCGTGGCCGCATGGGCAAAGCTGCTCGAATCAAAGAGAAAATTACCAGAAGCTAGTCGCTTCAAAGGTTATCAAATACAAAATCAGGCTGGTTATGCAAATAACTGGCCTTTTTCAATTGTACCTGCCTAACAAAAACGTATTGCTACTTTACTCTGCCAACTCTTCGCCAATGGTATTGGCTTCTTGCGAAAAATCTTTTGGGGTAGGTAAATCTGTTAGCTTATTAATGCCAAAATACTCCATAAACTGCTGGCTGGTGCCATAAAGCAGGGGCCTGCCCACGCCATCAGACTTACCTTTAATTTCTACCAGCTTCTTTTCAAGCAGCTTTTGCACGGCATAATCACAGTTTACCCCTCTAATCTGCTCTATCTGCCCCTTGGTTATGGGTTGTTTATAGGCAATAATGGCCAGTGTTTCCATGGCCGAGGTAGACAGCCGCTTTTTATTTTGCTGCTTTAAATGAATGCTAATACTTGCCTGGTAAGCGGGCTTGGTTAAAAACTGATACCCGCCCCCTAAATAATACACCTGAAACGAAAAGGCCTCGTCATCATACCTGGTTTCAAGCAGTTGCACGGCCTCCTGAATGGCCGCTTCAGTAACTTCAGCACCAGATATTTCTTTCAATGCAGAGGCTATTTCAGCAGCTGTAATGGGTTTAGGAGAGCAAAAAATAAGTGCCTCTACATGTTTATGCAGAAATTCCAATAGAGTACGGGGCTATTACTGTTTCCTTAACTTGGCTTCTATTGAGTGCATGGTGTGTGGCACTGCGCGCAGCCTTTCCTTGCTAATTAGCTTGCCCGTATCTGTACAAATGCCGTAGGTGCCGTTTTTAATTCTTACCAGTGCATTCTCAAGGTTGGTAATGAACTTTTGCTGCCGTGCCGCAAGCTGGCTCATATTCTCTTTTTCGGCCGTATCGGCACCGTCTTCAAGAATCTTCGATGTACTGGCAGTTATGTCAGTGCCACTATCGTTCGATTTGCTCAGCGTACTCTTAAGCATGTTCAGTTCATTGCGTGCTTTATCTAATTTCTCATTGATCAGAACTTCAAATTCACGTAACTCTTCTTCTGAGTAACGGGTCTTTTCTGATTGGCTCATAGTATAAAGGTATTTTGGTTTATACATGCAACCGCATGTATATACTGCATTGCTTTTAAAAATTGCACTAAAATAAACTAATGGGGTTAATTCCAAAAGCATTTTATAGGCACCACGTGGCTATTTGCCTTCACGGTGTTTACTAAATATTTAATAGATTAGACATTAAATTAACCAAAGCATTATGAAACACATCATTCTCCTGCTAAGCAGCTGCCTGTTGGTTATAGCCAGTGCAGGCCAATCGGTAAAAGGCAATGGTAAAATAGCACTGGTAATCCATGGCGGTGCGGGCACCATTAAAAAAGAAAATATGACTGACGATGAGGAGAAGGCTTATAAGGCCAAGCTGGCCGAAGCGCTCAATGCAGGGTACCAGGTATTAAATACCGGGGGCACCAGCAGCGAGGCTGTCATTAAAGCAATTACCATTCTTGAAGATTCGCCCCTGTTTAATGCCGGTAAGGGTGCTGTATTTACCAATGAGGGTAAAAACGAGCTGGATGCTTCAATTATGCGAGGTGAAGATAAAAATGCTGGTTCAGTTGCTGGCGTGACTACAGTGAAAAACCCCATTAAGGCGGCACATGCAGTGATGGAGAAGTCAAGCCACGTGATGATGAGTGGGGCCGGGGCCGAACAGTTTGCCGCAGAGCAAGACCTTGAAATTGTGCAACCCGATTATTTTTACAACGAGCGCCGCTTTAAGCAACTACAGCGCGTGAAAGAAATTAAGCAAAAGCCAGCCGACCAAATGAAGCCCCAGGGCCTACTGAAGGGCACACCAGATTATAAGTATGGTACCGTAGGTGCCGTAGCGTTAGACAAACACGGCAATATAGCCGCAGGTACCTCTACCGGAGGCATGACCAACAAACGCTATGGCCGCATTGGCGATGCACCCATTATAGGGGCGGGTACTTATGCCGATAATGAATCGTGTGGGGTTTCTGCCACGGGCCACGGCGAGTATTTTATGCGGTGGGTAGTAGCCTATGATATTGCCGCTTTAATGAAGTATGGAAACAAAACCTTACATGAGGCGGCCAATGAGGTGATCCATGAAAAGTTAAAACCCAATGGCGGTGGCGGGGGAATTATTGCCCTGGACAAGCAGGGCAATATCACAATGACTTTTAACACTGAAGGTATGTATCGTGGATACATCAACAGAAAGAACAAACCCGAGGTGTTTATCTTTAAATAAGATGGCCCCCAGGCGTTAGGCTCACACAGGTGGGCCTAACCCAACTCGTAATTTACTTTTAACGCCTTGATTCTTTGCTTAATAGACAAGGTATCGATATTAATGCGGTATTTCATTTTGATATACCGCTTAATCACATCAATTCGCTTGCCTTTCTTCAAATACTTATCAATCGCATCATTAATCAGACAATTCATACAATAGTAATGTTGTTCACTTTGACTTGAGATGTTATGAAAATAACTATTATAATTCAAAATTCGTTCTAACAAAGCCTTTAAATGGTACAAGCTAAGTACAAATCAAAAAAATCAACAAAGTTGCCCGGCAGCTAATACCCCCCACCCAGGGCAACCACTTTTTTATAATTGGTAATGGTACCAGAGGGTTGCAATACCTCAACCAAAATAATATAATAGCCAGTGGGCAGTACCTGGTTACCAGTGCCGGTGCCGTCCCATATCAAATGGCCTTCATGGCCCAGCACGGCATTGCCATATACCTGGGTTACAAAAGCCCCGTTTGAGGCAAATACTGATACTGAGGCAGTATTACCTGGGCTGTCAAACCTGTATGCCAAAGTAAAATGGTCTGGCGTGCTGTTGGTGCCATGCACCAGCACCTCTGGGGTAACGGTTATGGCATCGGCCATAGCGTTGGGCGCAGCGTGTTGTGAGTTTTCAAGCCCAGGCGTAGCAAAACCACTGCTGGCCGCAGCCGAAAGCCAGTTGCTTAATTGCTTTGCACCTTCCTGGTATGACAACCGCTCTAACGACACCCCCTCTACCTCTTCCAGCAGGCCATGGTGCTGTTCTTCGTTATAAGTAAAGCAGTCCATCTCCAGCCCACTGCTATCTGTAATGGCAATGGTGGCGGTGGCATCTGGCAGGCTGGGCAGGCGCGCCACCTCAAACAAACCGCCATGAAGCGCATGGGGGTATTGGTTAATGGTAGCTGTGCGTGATTCTGTAAGCGCCAGCCAACTGTGCGGGGCCAAAATCAAAGGCTCGTGGCTAATTACCTCATCGGCCAAAACTGCCTGCCCGTCTTTCCGCTGCACATGCCACCCTTGCAGGTTAAGGTAATTGCCTGAATTGTTGTACAGCTCAATAAAATCGGTGCCACCCGGCCATGGGTTAAACAGCACTTCACTCAGCAATACCGCTCCGCTATCGGCAGGGCTTGGTAGCACAAACTGCAGGCTGTCACCACCGGCTGGGCTCGGGTTGCCGCTACAATCTTCAAGCCCGGTGGCCGCCAGGGTATACACCACCCCGGTTTCTATAGGGCGGTTAAAATGCAATACTGCCGTTTGTGTAACGGCCTGGCTGGCACTGCTGGTAACTGCCCCAAGGTCAGGCTCAGTACTGAAGCTGGCTGCCTGCAAAGCATGGCTGTAAATGGGTTCATCTAACTCAATATGCAAGGCCTGGCCGCCATGTACATAGGCCTGGGTAAGGCTTGGGCCTGTACCATCTGGCCGGGTGGCGGCTATGGCATTGCTGCTACCGGGTGTGCCGCCCGCAGCAGCCGTACTGGCCGCCCAGTTGGCTGCGCCGTCACAGGGCTTTGTCACATCTACCATTTCTAATGAAATACCTGGCGCACCATTGGGTAGCGCAGTGCCATACCAACTATCAGTATAAGCCACCCGGTGCACCTCCTGGCCCTGGGTGGTAAACAGCAGCAGCTCATCTGCTGTATTATTTAGCGTGGGCCAGGGGCTTAAGCCAGCAACTGGTGCATCGTTGGCAAAATCAGCAACACA
>CAZXTW010000281.1:1357-7606 GCA_964643525.1 uncultured Roseivirgaceae bacterium | reverse complement strand
ACACCTGGCCGGCTATGCAGTTTACCACCAGAATCAACTCATCGCTGGCACTGTTCACGTCGCTATCGCCATCAAACAACCTGAAATAATCAGGGGCCAGGCTGTAGCCTTCAGTATTAATAATATCAGTACACAGGTCGTTTACACGGGTCAAATCTTCAGTAGTGAAGTTAAATGAGCCGTAGCGGTCAAGGTACACGGCCTTGTTCAGGTAAATGCGGGCCAGCAGGGTTTTGGCCGCACCACGTGAAAATAATGCGCCCGACATGGCAGCTTCTTTGGTGCGCAGGTTGGGTATGGCATTTTCAAGCAGGGTCACCATTTCGTCAATGGCAGCCTGGCCAGACAGCACTACGTTTTCGCCCGTGGCCAGGTTAATATAAGGCACCTGGCCGTACAGGTCCATCATGGCCCACATATAAAAGGCCAGCATGCCCTGCACCTCGGCCCGCCGTGGGGTAATGTCAGGGTTGTTCAGGGCGGCGGGGGTATCAAAGGCATCTAACACAGCCAGGGCAGAGGCCACACCACGTTGCAGAAAATCCCACACGGTGGCTACATCGGGCTGGGCGGCATCCCAGGTATGGCGGTGCAAAATCAGGTAGCGGCCCCCGTCAAACCAGTCACTGGTGGTACCATCTGCCCTGAAGCGGGTAGGGGTAATGGCCAGGTCTGAGGTAGACTCCTGCAGGTTAAAATAGTTCCTTTCAGTAAAGTTGGGGTTCAGCTCAGCATACACTGAGGCCACCAGGTTATCTATAAACTCTGGCGAAGCATCGGCCAGTAAGTCTTCTACGTCTTCTACCTGTACCTCATCAAACACCCTTTCGTCAAGGTCGGCGCAACCAAAGGTCAATAAGGCTACCAGTGAAAACTTGATGATATTTTTCATTGGACTGTTAATTTTCATTTGGGTTTAGAATGTAACATTAAGACCGAACAAAAAAGTGCGGGCCCGCGGGTAAGCGGCAAAATCAATACCGTACGAGAGGTTATCGCCCACTGTGGCAGGGGTGTTTACCTCAGGGTCATAACCGGTGTAATCGGTAATGACAAACAGGTTTTGACCTGATACATAAATGCGTGCCTGGCGCAGCCAGTCAATATTACCGGTAGGCAGGTTATAACCTACCGTGAGGTTGTTCAGGCGCAGAAAATCACCATCTTCTAAAAAGAAGCTGGAAGCACCTGCGGGTATGGCCGAGGCTGAAGCAATGCGGTTAGATATGTTGCCACCAAAGTTGGCCAGAAAGTTGTCAGTAGCGTTGTAAATCTGGTTGCCGGCCACCCCTGAAAAGTTCATTGAAATATCAAAGTTCTTTACCGTAAGGTAGCTGTTAAAGCCATATACAAAGTTGGGTATGCCCGAGCCCTGTATTTCACGCTCAGAGGCTGTGCCATCGCCCTGGTCAGTTGGTAAAAAGAAGGTACCAATCTCTTCGCCGTCTCTAATAATCTGGGTTAGCGTACCATTAATACTACGGCCGCTTAGCACGCCGGTAAAAATCTCGCGCCCATCAGGAAACTCCACCTCATTGCTGGTAAAGGTACCGTTAAAGTCAATGTTCCAGGTAATGTTGTCGTTGCGGATCAGCTCAGAGCCCAGGTAAATTTCAATACCGTTGTTCTTGATCTTGCCAGGCAGGTTTACCCATACCTGTGATACGGCCGGGGGCTCAGAATCAACCAGCAGCAGGGGGTCTTCATTTACCCGGTTAAAGTAATCAAGGCTACCGTACAGCTTGCGGCCTTCAATTTCAAAATCAACCCCAATGTTCAGCTGGTTGCTAACCTCCCACTTCAGGTCGGGGTTGGCTTCGCGCACGCGCACAATGCCGTTTTGGGTTACCTCAAAGGTTTCTTGTGTGGCTTTGTTGGGTATTTCCTGGTTACCGGTCTGGCCCCAGCCGGCGCGCACCTTCAGGTCGCTCAGGGGGCCTACAGAAATGGCTTCGCTCAGGCGGTAGGCGGCAGCAAAGGCCGGGAAGGTACCCCAGCGGTTGTTGTCACCAAAGCGCGAGCTGCCGTCGGCCCGTACTGAAGCGGTAAGCAGCAGCTTGTCGTCAATATTGTAGTTTACACGGGCAAAAACAGACTCCAACTTGTTGCGCTCGCGCGTGCCGTCAGGGTTGGTGCCGCCAATCAGGTCCTGGGCGTTGCCGGGGTCGTCAATGGCGCTAATGGTAGGTATCTGGTAATTGCTCAGGGCAAAAAACGAGCTGTTCACGTTAAACTCCTGGTAGGCATGGCCCACCAGTACGCCAATCTCGTCATTGCCGCCAATGGTCTTGTCGTACGTCATGAAGTTTTCAACCAGTACGTTAGAAGCATCAATGGCTGCGTTGCTGTACGAGCCGTTGTTGATGTTAATGCCTTCCAGGTTATTGGGCATCAGCTCCTGCTCGCGCAGGGCGTTAGAGCGGTCAAGGCCCAGGTTAATCTGGTACTTCAGGCCGTCAATAATCTCGTATGAGGCTGAAAGGTTGGCCAGTATGCGGTCGGTTTTAGTAATGTCGTTCCAGGCATCTAAAAAGCCTACGGGGTTGGTAGGGCCGGGGGTAAACTCGCCGTTGGCATCGCGTACGTCGCGGCCGGGGTCAGCGGCCAGGGCATTGGTAATCAGCTCGCCGTCAGTATCACTCACATCACTGCGGGGCACGCCGTTGTCTTCTACATGGCTGGCCAGCAGGTTAATATTCAGTTGCAGGCGCTTATCGGGCAGGGCATATACGGTGGCGTTAATACGGCCGGTATACCGCTCAAGGGCACTTTTTTGAATAATGCCTTCCTGGTCCATATAGCTTAGCGAGGCGCGGTAAGTGGCATTGTCACTGCCGCCAGAAATGCCCAGGTTGTGGTTAAAGGTGGTACCGTTCTGGGTAATCTCGTCTTGCCAGTCAGTGCCAGCGCCTTCCAGGTCAATTTTATTGGCCAGGCTTGAAGTACCTACATAGGTGCTGTAAGTTACGGTGGCCTCTTGTGCGCGGCCCCGCTTGGTGGTGATGAGAATCACCCCGTTTGAGCCCCTTGAGCCATAAATGGCGGTGGCCGAAGCATCTTTCAGCACGTCAATGCTTTCAATATCGTCAGGGTTCAGGAAGTTCAGCGGGTTTTTGGCCCCGGCAGTATTGCCGGCGTTGCTGCCTACCACGTTTGAGCTACCCGGTGTAATGGGCTCGTTGCTTAGCGGCATGCCGTCAATTACATAAAGTGGGCTGTTGCCACTGCGCAGTGAGCCGGCCCCACGAATGGTTACGTTTACTGCTGCGCCGGGCTCGCCACTGGCAGAGGTAATGCGCACGCCGGGTATTTTGGCCTGCAGCAACTGCTCTGGTGAGGATATGACGCCCACGTTAAAGTTATCTGCCTTGAGGGTAGCAATTGAGCCTGTCACCTCAGTACGTTTTTTGGCTGCATAACCTACCACCACTACATCTTCTAACGACACCAGGTCGGCCACCAGTTGTACGTCAATAGCAGTGCGGCCGTTTAGCGCAACTTCTTGACTTAAAAAGCCTACAAATGAAATCACAAGCACGTCATTCTGCGCGTCTTGCACCTGTATGCTGAAGCTGCCATCAACCTCAGTGGTTACCCCATTGTTGGTGCCCTTGATCAGAATGGAGGCACCGGGCATTCCTTCGCCGTCGTCGCCGGTTACAGTGCCCGATACTGTGGTTTGGGCCTGCGCCAGGCAGGCACCCCCCACCAGAAAGGCCAACAGCATGAAGTACCGGAGAATCGGTATTCGATGTGTAGAAGATTGATTCATATGCGTGTTTTATTGATTAGTTGCAGTAAATAATACAGTTCATGCAAGGTATTGTAGCTGTGAATGTAAACGTTTTCATAATATATTCAAATTATTTTCAAATATTATCAATCATAGCCTCTCGTATGGCCCCATTATTTTTTTTAATCAAATGCAATCGTTTGAAAGGTGAATTACCTATCTTGACCGTTGCATGTAATCATTTACATTTATATGACGCGTTACATTTACCGGTTGGTATGCCTGTTGCTGGTAGCTGGCACCATTTGCAGCTGTGGGCCCCAGGCACCCAGGCAGGCACCGCCCCGGTACCCCAACTTTGTGTTACTTACCCCGCAACAGTCAGGCATTGATTTTGTTAACCGCCTGCCTGAAACGCCCCAGCGCAATGTGCTTACCTATGAGTACTATTACAATGGGGCGGGCCTGGCCATTGCTGATTTTAATGCCGATGGCCTGCCCGATGTGTACCTGGTGGGCAATATTACCCCCAACCAGTTGTACCTCAACCAGGGGGGGCTGCAGTTTAAGGCAGCCGGCCCCGCCACAGGCCTGGCCAGTGGGGGCTTTCATACTGGCGTAACTACTGTTGATATTAACCACGATGGGCTTATTGATATTTACCAGTGCCGCTCAGGGCGCTATACTGACCCTGCCAAACGCAAAAACCTGCTGTTTGTAAACCAGGGCAATGCGGCCGATGGCACCCCCCGCTTTGAAGAAGCTGCCGCCCAGTATGGGCTTGACATTACCGCCTACAGCACACAAAGCGCCTTTTTTGATTACGACCGCGATGGTGATCTGGATATGATGCTGATTAACCATGGCATTGATACGTATGCTGATGCGGCCATTGCCACCCTGGCCAATACCATTACCCCCGAGGTGGGCGAGCGCCTGTACCGCAATGACAATGGCACGTACCACGATGTATCTGCCACAGCGGGCATTGTACAGAATGCCCTGGGCTTTGGGCTGGGCATAGGCATTAGCGACCTGAATAATGACGGCTGGCCTGATATGTATGTGAGCACCGATTACTCTGGGGCCGACCATATGTATATGAACCAGCACGACGGCACGTTTCAAGAGGTAATTGAAACAGCCACAGGGCATACCCCATTTTATGCCATGGGCAATGACATTGCCGATGTGAATAACGACGGCTGGCCTGATATTGCGGTGCTTGATATGGTGGCGGCAGATAATTACGGCATTAAAACCAGCATGAGTGCCATGAACCCCCAGCAGTTTGAGCAACTGGTAAACCTGGGGCAGCACCGGCAGTATATGTTTAATGCCCTGATGCTGAACCGGGCCACAGCCACACAGCCTAAGGAGGCTACATTTTTTTCTGACATAGGCCAGCTGGCAGGCATTACCAATACTGACTGGAGCTGGGCCCCGCTGCTGTTTGATTTTGATAACGATGGCCGCAACGACCTGTTTATTAGTAATGGCATTAAGCGCAACATCAGGTACAACGATGCCATGGCGCAGGCCCGCACGCTGAACAGCCGCCTGCAGGCGGCCAACAGCCGGGAGGCGCAGGCGCAACTGATGCAGCAAACACTTAACCTGTTTCCGTACCACCAAAAGCCTAATTACTTTTACCGCAACGAGGGCACCCTGCGCTTTGCCGATGTAAGCGCGGCCATTGGGGCCGATACGCTGCCCACCCTGAGCAACGGAGCCGCCTACGCTGACCTTGACCTTGACGGCGACCTGGACCTGGTGGTGAATAATGCCGACCGCCCGGCCATGGTGTACCAGAATACAGCCAGTGGCAATGATCATAGCAATTACCTGCAGGTGAAGGCCACAGGCCCCCCGCAAAACCCAATGAGTATAGGGCTAAAGGCCACTGCTTATGTGGGCGATGAGCTGGTGAGTGCTGAGCTGTATGCCAGCCGGGGCTACCTGAGCGCTACCGAGCCGGTACTGCACCTGGGCCTGGGGCAGCACACCAGCATTGACCGCCTGCACCTGGTATGGGCCAACGGGGCTGAGCAGTTGCTAACCAACGTACCCGCCAACCAGCGCCTGGAAGTGGCGTATGTTGAGACAGATACTACTTATGTACTGGCCCCGCCAGTGGCCCCGCTGTTTACAGATGCCTCGCACTGGCTGGCGGCCGTGCCGCCCCACCAGGAAAATGCCTTTGACGATTTTGCCCGCGAAAGCCTGCTGCCCCATAAAATGTCACAACAGGGGCCGGCCCTGGCTGTGGCCGATTTTGATGGGGACGGGCTGGATGATGTGTTTGTGGGTGGTGCTGCCGGCTACCCCGCCGGCCTGTACCGCCAGCAGGGCCAGTCCTTTGTGCCCCTGCCCAATGCGGCCTTTGAGACCGACCGACCCTTTGAAGATGTATGCGCCACAGCCCTTGATATTGACGCCGATGGCGATGTTGACCTGCTGGTGGGCAGCGGCAGCAATGAGCATGCCCCCGGCCACAAGTTGTACCGCCTGCGCCT
>CAZXTW010000281.1:0-1330 GCA_964643525.1 uncultured Roseivirgaceae bacterium | reverse complement strand
CAACAGAACACCACTGTATTACCCGAGGTACTGCTGCCCACCAGCGTAGTGGCCCCCGCAGATGTTGACGGTGACGGCGACCTTGACCTGTTTGTGGGCGGCCGCCAAACGCCCGGCAAGTACCCTTACCCGGCCAGTAGCCTGCTGCTGCTGAACACGGGCAGCACCACCCAGCCCCAGTATACTGATGCTACGGCCACCCTGGCCCCGGCCCTGGCCAATTACGGCATGGTAACCGATGCGGTATGGGCCGATGTGAACAATGACAGTTTCCCCGAGCTGGTGACGGTTGGGGAGTGGATGGCGCCCACCGTGCTGCTGAACCAGGCCGGCAAAAGCCTGGCCCCCCAACAACCCCCCGCCACTGCTGACACCGGCTGGTGGTTTGCCCTGGCCGCCGCTGATATAAATGCAGATGGCACCACAGATTTGATTGGCGGCAACCTGGGCCTGAATTATAAGTACAAGGCCACCGCCGAAGCTCCCTTTGAGGTGTATGCCCATGATTTTGATGGCAACGGCACTGAAGATATTGTGCTGAGCTACCACGAGGCGGCAGTTGGCCTGGTGCCCCTGCGCGGCCGCGAATGCTCAAGCCAGCAAATGCCTTTTATTAAAAGTAAGTTTGCCAGCTACGATGCCTTTGCCCGGGCCCAACTGCCCGATGTGTTTGGGCAGGCCCAGCTGCAACAGGCCCTGCATTATACGGCCACCACCTTTGCCAGTACCTGCTACCTGGGCAACGGCCAGGGGGGCTTTACCGCCCAGGCCCTGCCCAATATGGCGCAGCTCACCTCAATCAATGCCATTGTGGTGCATGATTTTACGGGCAATGGTCACCCAGACCTGCTGGTGGCTGGCAACCTGTATGGGGCAGAGGTAGAAACACCCCGCAATGATGCGGGCATTGGCCTGCTGCTGCAGGGCAACGGCCAGGGGCAGTTTAGCCCGGTGCCCAACCGCAGCAGCGGCCTGCACATCACTGGTGAAGTGCGGGCCATGGCCCCCATTGTCCTGGGCCCCAACCAGCAACCAGCGGTGGTGATTGCGAAGAACAACGACGGCGTGCAGTTATTAATGATGAATTATGAATGATGAGGGTGCCAATGATGATTTATGAATTATGAATGATGAATGTTTCAATGATGAGTGTTTCAATGATGATTTATGAATTATGAATGATGAGCATCTCTAAGTAAATCATAATTAATAACTCATAACTCATAATTCATTTGATGAGCATCTCTAAGTAAATCATAATTAATAACTCATAACTTAATAGTGTCCGGTTAAAAATTTAAATTGTTATGTAACTATCAGCATTACAGTG
>CAZXTW010000280.1:0-7609 GCA_964643525.1 uncultured Roseivirgaceae bacterium | reverse complement strand
GCAGCACAGCCAACTATTTTGATATTGACATTACCAATATCGTAACCAACCACCCAGCAGGCCGCACCCACCTGTATGTACGCTATGAAAACATACCTGGCTATTGGGATGGCCAGCTGGAACTGATTATTGACAAGCGGCCACTGATTTACAACAACAACACTGTAGGCATTGGCCTTACCCCCAATGCCCAGAGCCCAAACCGGTTGGAGGTGAACGGCAATACCAGCATATCAGGCCAGATTAGCGTTGGCCCGGGCCGCGACGGGGGCCGTATTTCTACCCAGTACCTTGATGCCGGGGCCAGCCTGGTGTTGTATGAGTATGACGATGCCACCACCATCAGGTTCAGAAACTCACCCACTACCAACAGCGAAACAACCCCCGAGCATGAAGGGTACATTTCAGGGTACAATGGCCGCCTGGGCATTGGTACCAGAAGGCCCGCCAGCACATTGCACCTGCGGGGCAGCAGCCCTGCCCTGCGGGTAGGTACCCTGGAAGCAGACCAGACCGCCACCCTGCAACTGGCCGTAAATGACCAGGAAGATGCGCTGCAAATCGGTGGGTTTATGCAATTTGACGGCAGCAGCAATAGATTAAAAATAGGCCGCTATGTTGGAGGCGATCCACGAACCCAGCTTAATATTGATGTAAACGGCAGGGTACGCATACCTGGCCAGATTAGCATTGGCCCCGGCGGTGACGGTGGGCGCATCAGTACCCAATACCTTGATGCCGGAGCCAGCCTGATATTGTATGAGTATGACGATGCCACCACCATCAGGTTCAGAAACTCACCCACCACCAACAGCGAAACAAGACCTGAATATGAAGCTTACCTCTCGGGCTATGAAGGGTGCATTGGTGTAGGCACCAGAAGGCCAACGGCCACCCTTGATGTAGCCGGTACCATAAAGCTAAACGGCCAGATGCCCATCATATTTGAGCGGTACGAAAACCTGGGCGATAACATTACCTTCAACACCCGTTACAACGCCAATGAATACAACGCCGCCATTATAGGCTTCAGAACCATTGATGTTGACATTAACGAAAACGGCTCTGGCGATTTCCTGAAGCTGTATATGGAAGTGCGCGACAGCATCTGGTACATCAGGGCCGACCTGCGCTCGCACAACGACAGAGAGTCGTGGTACATTGATGTCATGTTTGTCAGAACAGAAATATCACAACGCAACAACTACATTGAAATAGCCACCTACTAACCACCCCCACCAATTAACCACCTAACACCACCTTATGCCCACGTTTAGATCCACACACCCCATAGACTTTGACCTGTACGACAAAGACACACAGAATGTGTTGTACATTGAAGATGTGAGCGACCAGCAACTAACCCTGCAAATTACCAACAGGGCTACTGAGCAAATTACACTTAATACCCTATCAGGAGCAGCAGGCGCAAACAACCACCACTTTGTGTTGCGCTTCAGGCCCGGTACCATTTCGGCCGCCAGCCTCAGTGGGGCCAATGCCATGACCCTGGCAGATGACACCGCTACAAACTGGCAATTGGCCGGCCCTGAGCAAGACAGTGAGGGTATGGATGTATTGTACCTGAAAAGTACGGTCACAAGCCTTGTACTAACCCCTGATGTAACCCTAAACCTTGTTTTTAACAACGTTGGGGCCTCTGCTACTGAAGGGCCCCGGGGCACCCGTGTTGAACTACAATGCCGCAACATGGCCTATGCCAGCAGCGGCACCGCCATTGACACCAACCGAGAAATACACCTGAGCATTGTAAATCACCGGGGCAAAAAAGACATGCCCCTGTTTGTTGGTTTTGTGGGCGATAATGGTGTGCTAAACGATGGCCGCACCACCAGCACCCTTACCTTACGGCTTAGCAATACACTTGTGTATGACAACACCAACCCCGACCTTTCAACGCTAACATTTAAGCACAATACTGACCCTACCCTTCGCTCAAGGTTAATCATTAGCTTTGATACTGGCCCCGTAGCAGAAGAGTGGGCGCTGGGCACCGATGCTGAAGTGGCGGCCATTACCATTACACAACCCGCAGGCTGGCACCTGGAAGTGCCACAGGCTGGCCAAACCCCAGAGTGGGTGCTGTATCCGGATAGTGAGGACCAACTACTGACTGGTAAAAACGGCCCCGGCACACAGTATATTGACTTAGCACTTGGTAATATCATTACTGCCCACCCTACAGGGCACACCAATATTTACATACGTTATGAAAACGTACCTGGGTATTGGGATGGCCAGAAGGTACAAATCATTGACAAACGCCCGTTAATATTGAATGGGCAAAAGGTAGGCATTGGCACCAACAACCCTAATGGCACCCTTGAGCTATTTGGCAGTAGCAGCAATGCCAAGCTTAAATTTGGCGGCACCGGAGGCGACGTACACCATGTATCATCAGCCCGAGACCTGGTGCTGAACAGCGCGAAAGGCGAGTTTAACTTCAGGCAAACTGATTACAACAGCGCCAGCAGCTATACCGATGTGTTAACAGTAAGCAACGGCAAAATTGGCCTGGGTACTGAGCCCGATACACCACTAACCCTCATGGGCAACGGAGGCACCTACCCGGTGGGCATTACCCAAAACCAGGTGGGCGGCAGTGCCACATTTGAAATCACCACCTGTGACGGTGCCCGCCAACTGGCCACCCGCCTGCTGCTTAGGGGCAATAGTGACACGGCAAATATTGAGTTTTATCGAGGGGCCCGGGGCAGTGAACAACTATCGGTATTTATTGAAGGCAGCAATGGCAAAGTGGGCATTGGCACCAACACACCAAGAGAAGCATTAGAAGTGCAGGGTCGCATCAGAGACCAGGCAGGGTTTGTGATGCCTGCCGGGGGCATCATCATGTGGTCGGGCTCAATCAGTGAAATACCCGATGGCTGGGCCCTGTGCGATGGCAACAACAACACCCCCAACCTGAGTGGCAGGTTTATAGTAGGCTACCAAAACGGCAATACCGATTATGGGCAAGTAGGCAATACTGGCGGCCAAAACCAAGTTACCTTAACTATTAACCAAATGCCCGCCCACAACCACGACTTGAAAGACGGACAGGGCGGAGACAACACAGGCTCTATCAAAGGCGATAACAGCCCCAACCTCTCTGGCCAGGACAGAGCGAGGGACTGGTACAACAGCACCAACCTCATGAAAAACACGGGTGGTGGGCAACCCCACGAAAACCGCCCGGCCTACTTTGTACTGGCTTTTATTATGAAGCAATAAACAATGACCTACTCTAAAGTGACTATACAATTTAAAGCAATACCGCACCATGGCATGGACATTAGAAATACACCATATTGACGTAGCACAAGGCGATAGCACATTGGTTGTTGCCAGAGAGGTGGCACCACTTATTGGCGCCCAGCCTATTGTGCGCTCTTGCTTAATAGATGGAGGCAGAGGCAATCAGGCCAATACCGTGCATGCATATGTAGCCAATATTTTAGGTAACAACCCATTAAGTGCCATTGTGGCTACCCATTTAGACGGCGACCATGTAAATGGCATTATCAATCTCCTTACAAAAAGAGGGGTTGGCCCACAGGCACGCAGGCTACACCCCTTGTATGCAGATACATATGTTTATGACCAGGGCTGGCCACGCGTTTTTGATGAAAATGCGAGCATAAATTATGTAAGGGCAATTAACGGAAGAAGAACCGATTCAAGAGCAAACGGTGTTGGCCTCAACAGGTTCAGGGTTACTGATGTTGTAGCTAGTGACCCGTACATGATTGCACGTATTGACAAGGTATTAAAGCTTGCCTCCTTCCGCATAGGGGCACCTGCCATACCGCAGCTTGACATCATATCCCAACCACACTACCTGATTGACTTAGAAATACTTTGGAACGGATTTAATGGCGGTCGCCCTGCCGGGGCCCCTACCATTACCTGCGTAGCTGCTAACCTGTATACAGCAGTAAACGGAGGCGGCCATACAGGGCCTTTTGGTGGCAATGGCGTAGACCCCAAAAATGAAAAAAGCCTTGGCTTTTTGGTGCAGTATACCAATTTTAAATACTACATCGGGGGCGATTTAACCTCCACCCAGGAAGACGGCAACGCCCCCAATGGTTTGCACGGCAGGCTAAACCCTACTAACAACAATGCAGGCAGGGTACATGCCATGAAGTGCAGCCACCATGGCAGCCAGCACTCCTCCTCACAGGCATTCATTAACCACCTTCGGTCAAGGGCAGCCTTTATTTCATGCGGCATTGGCAACGGGTTTGGTCAAAATGGCCCTATAGCACTTGCCAACAATTATGTTTTTCAAGTGCGCCAGCTTGACCTGTATTCTGTTACGGTCAACCTCACAAATAACCATGAGTTAACTCTGAACATAATTGCTCCTAACAACCTGTTTTTACAGGGTTTTCAGGTGCCCAGCAACCCACCTGGGCAAAACATATGTGCTGCTGTGGCCATTACCCAGCAAGCCAACATCAGGTTGGCCAACCAAGGCACGCATTATGATTTTGGCCTGCCGAATGGCGGCACACTTACCTTAACCAACGGGGGTACTATTAGTGGCGTTAACGTAGCCAATAATACAGTAATCAACCTGGCCATTGGTGCTGCTTTTACCTTTGACAATGGTAACCAAATAACCATCACCATCTCTAATGGCTCAAACATTGCAGGCAACGTAATCAACAACAACACCCAGGTAGCTATTAATAATGGCGCCACACTTGTATTTACCAATGATTACGGCACACTTGAAATACTTGATGCCCAAAATGCTATTACCCCTGTGCCTATAACCTTGACTCAGGGTGGGCAAGGGCAATTGCCAAATGGCCACCCCAACCAAAGGGTTATTGACGACCTGCAAAACAGCAACAGCCTACAGAATTATTTTACTACCAACGACCGCGCTGAACAGGACCGGAACGCCAGGCTGTTTTACAACAATGGCAACAACTACCCACAAGCTTACACTGCCAAAGCTGTTATTGCCGGCTCTGGCATATCAAACCAGGCACCAGCCGGGAATATACGCATTACAGTAACGGCCAACCAGGCCAACGGAAACACCATTAACAATGGTGCAGATGCACAGTTTACCGTGCAGTACCATGATGGCAACAACCAGGCACAAAATGTGAACTACCCCTGACTAAATAAATATGACAATACTCAACTCAACCACGCTGGCCGCGCTGAGAACAGAACTGGCCAGCATGACCACCGAAGAGCAGAATCAACTCGTAGCCAATGGCGGCACCATTACTATTGGGGGCAAAAGTATTGCGCTTGCAGTACAATCTGATGAGCAGCAGCTAACCATGAACCTGGCCCAGGGTACTAGTACAACGCTGGGCTTAACACCCATGGCACAGTTTGCCAATGATACTATGGTTGGTTACCTGCCGCTAAGTGTTGATATATTTACTGGCGAGCTACCCCTCAGCAGCCTGAACATCATTTACCAGCTTTCAGGCCAGGCCATTAGCCTGAGCTATAACAGCACCTTAGCTACCTCCTGGCAGGTAATTACTGATATGCTAACCCTTGAGCAAACTGTGGTAAATATGGGTGCCGCCTACAATGAGAACAATGGCAACGTAGTAGGCTCATTTACAGGCAATATTGGCGGTACAGTAACCATAGAAGGTAGCACCTACCAGGCCATTATATTCTTCCTGGGCCAATACAACTGGCAACTTACCGTAATACCACAAGATGGCAACATACTGCCCTTGCTGGCTGATATGGCTACCCTTATTGGAGGCGAAACGCTAAAAAACAGTGTAGCACAAGGGCTTGACTTACTGGGTATTGATGAAATTGCCATTGACGGTGTTGACCTGGGCTTTGACATAAACAACTACTCACTCAAATATGCCTCAATGAACAGCCATGCTACTGTAGCGGGTGTACGCATGGACTTATTTACCAGATTGCCTGAATTTCAGTTTGGAGGCACTCTGGCATCAGACAGTGTAATTGATGTCAAGGCACTGATGCAGTATTACTTCAATGCTGCCCAGATATTTCCTGAAACCACCATTACCAAGCTATCTTTTTCTGCCTACCCTGATGAAGGCAGTTACACATTTAGCGTTACGGTTGATGCCGACTGGGTGCTTGACCTGGGCAGCGGCTTCTCTCTCACTTTTACAGAGTTTAACTTTGACCTTGAACGCTACCCTGGCGATATTACAGGGGGCATAGGCTGTGCATTTTCTGTTGCCGATACCAACATTGCCATACTTGCCCAGAGGCAGGGCACCGGTGCCGGCTGGCAGTTTTCTGGCCAATCGCAAGATGGGCAAAACATACCCATCAACACCCTCATGACCGACCTGGCCACCAAGTTTGGCATAACAACAGGCCTGCCTGAGCCTATCAACACATTAACGTTTAAAGACCTCAGCAGCACCTTCAATACCCAGTCCAAAGACTTCACCTTTACTGGCCAGGCTGATTTTGAATTGCTAGGTGTGGCCACCAGTATTAATGCCAGCGTAGCAGTAACCCACCAGCAAAGCGGCCCCGCACAAAACAACTTTGCCGGCACCATTACCCTGGGGGCTGACTCGCCCACGCCCAAGGTGTTTGACCTGGTGTTTAACAGTGACCATGCCAGCACCCTGATGCTGGCCGGCTACCATAGCGTTGATGGTGATACGGTTGCAGTGGCCGACCTCATTGGGCAGTTTGCCACTGGCCTTACCATACCCAACGTACTCTCCTTTACCCTCAAAGATGCCGCAATGGCCTATGAGTCTGGCACCAACAGCAAAATGCTGTACGTAGCCCATATGGATAACGGCATTGACCTGACCAACCTGCCGCTGGTTGGCAAACTGTTCCCCTCTGGGCAGGCTCTGTCATTGAACTACCAGATACTGGTGGCCACGGCCGATTTTACTACCGCCGAAGTAGCCAACATCAACAGCCTGATGCCTGCCGGTATACAAAGCCTGGGCACCAACGCCATTGCCGAAGGCCTGGACGTAACGGTGGCCTTTAACTTTAATGGTGACCTCCAGTTTCTTGACCTGCCCCTGGCTGTAAGTGATGATACCAGCAGCACAGGTACAGACCCCGTGTACGATACCAACAACCCCACTGGTGCAGGCACCACCACCGCTACTGACCCGGCCACCTGGTATGCCCTGCAAAAAACCATTGGCCCCGTTACCTTTAACCGGGTGGGTGTACAGTATGAAGCCGGCAAGCTCAAGTTCCTGCTCGATGCCTCTTTTACCGCCAGCGGCCTCACCATCTCACTCGATGGCCTCTCTGTAGCCTCACCCCTTACTGAGTTTGCCCCTGAGTTTGACCTCAAAGGCCTGAGCATTGACTTTAAAAACGAGGCCCTTGAAATTGGCGCGGCCTTTTTGCGTGAGCACATAGGCAACCCAAGCCCCGAAGGCTATGATGAGTATGACGGCACCGCCATTATGCGCATGGAAGACCTCTCGCTCAGTGCCATAGGCTCTTACGCCAACCTGAACGGCCACCCCTCTCTGTTTATCTATGCCGCCCTGAACACACCCATTGGCGGGCCGCCCTTCTTTTTTGTAACAGGCATCAGTGGGGGCTTTGGCTACAACCG
>CAZXTW010000279.1:5202-7650 GCA_964643525.1 uncultured Roseivirgaceae bacterium | reverse complement strand
TATAAAAAAACCTCCAACTTTAAGTATAGCTATATGGAGTTTGGCCGTGTTGAGTTATGTAATGGTGAACTGATCCCTAAAAGTATGGCTCATTAGAAGCCACAGCGGAAAGCCCAGCCTTTGGGCATGCAAAAGCTTGCCTTCATAGAATATGAAGGTAGCCTGATTAAGTTTGGTGTGCGTATGGCTGGGTTATCAAACAAATAAAAAAACAATTGTGCGAAATCTTACTCCAAGGCTGTTCGTTACTCTTTATCTCCCTTAAGCCATCCCCCCAGTTTACTTTCTATGATATCACGTGCTTTTGCCAATTGAGAATTTCTTACCATCACATCCCAAATTGAAGAGTCGCTGGTGGTCCAGGCATTCAGCATGTTAGAGAGCATATCGAGCTCTGCTTTGCTCATTTGCTTTATGCGCTCTGCAAGCTGATCGTTCACTTGTAAAGATATGGTTTTCATGGGCTGTAGATTAAGTATTTGATAATGGTTAGTATTTACTTTAAAGTACTTAAATAAACAGAGCATTACAATGATAAGTTACATTCATTGGCCATTAATTTAGTGAACGGCAGTTGTAGTCTGTAACCAATTAAAGGGGTAGTACATCACCCTGGCGGGCCAGGTTAAACCCCATATTGATTAGGTACTGGCTTTGGGGTGAGTCTGGTTGCAACACTGGGTTGGTATGGTTAAAGTGAATTAGCCATACCTTTTGTCTTACCGTGCGTGGTACATCCTGAAATAAAGCTACTGTTTCTACGATAAATGGGTGGGGTATCTCGTTCATATTCCTCCCTGGAATTTCACCATCAGCAAAAAAGGTAGCATCAATCAGGGCATAGTCAACCTTTTTTACTTCTTCAATAATGTTTCTGTTCCATTTAGCCCATTTATCAATATCTGGTATAAACAGTGCCTTTTTATTTGGGCCTGATATAAGAAAGCCCACTGTTTCGGTATATTCATCGCGGTGGGGTACTAAATATGGAGTAATATGCAGCCCTTTGGCTAAGGCAACCGAACTGTCTGCAACAATGGTTTGTATACTAATGTTGTTTAGGGCTGTTAACTGGCTCCACGGGCCATTATGCTGTAAATAGCTGGCCATTCGTGGCATTGCATAGACAGGTATACTGGAGCTGCCTATGGCCTCTCGGCCAAAGTGCATCAGCCCGGTATAATGTCCCATATGTCCATGAGTAAGCCAAATACCATTTGGCAGGCACATGCCGTTAGGCAAATACCTGCCCATAAGGTGTAGCTGGTGCTTTACATCAGGTGTGGCTTCAAACAGGTGCCATTGTTTGCCACTGTCATAAGTAAGCCCAAGGCTTACCACATATTGATGAGCAACATTACCCGCCCAGCTGGGGGCACAGCATGCTTTCAAGCAGCCTGCCTGTGGGTAGCCTCCATCTTGCGCGTTGCCTAAAACAACAAGGTAGGGTGTGCCGGGCAATTGTTCTGTAAAGGGTTCGGCCTGTTTTATAGGGCTACAGCCCACCAAAGCAAGTGTCCAAACTAAAAGTAATCTCTCTACTGTAAGGTAGGTGGCCATTATATTCTCAGGCCAAGTTTATATACATCACCTATTTTTATAATACGTACATCAGCAATAAGCAATGCGTCAGTCTCTACCATATAAATATCATTTAGAGGGTTAAGCTGGCAAAGTAAAAAATCGCTCATGCCGTCTGTAGCACACATATTTTTCCAGTCATCAAGGCTTACTTTTGCTGCTTTTGCTGTTTGGGCCATTGGTTTAAAGTCATCAAGATGCTGGGTTAAGAGAGCATTTAAGGTTGCTTTCAAATCATTTCTATAGTCTGGGTTATCTATGTTGGTCATTAGTGCTGTACGTGAATCGGCCAGCTTTTGCCCCACCTGCAGGTTTACACAGTATTGCACCATCGCCCAACGGTCGTTTTCTTCTAAAGCAGTAATAAAACCTTTCAATAAAGCTTCAATTGATTTGCTTGTTGCTGTAGGCACTGAGTCTTTTAGTCTGGTCATCATAAACTCAGTGCCAGGCTCCGGGCTTAAAACTTCAATTCTTACCTGGTCTTTTTGCCCTTCTACTTCAAGTACTTTGCCTTCAAAAAGTATATCACCCGTGTTAATTCTAATAAATGGCCCGCGGCCCTGCCAGCGCCCCACACCCGCAAACGCCATGGTGCGGTTCATGAAATTGCCATCGGCCCCTAAGTAAAAAAAGCCGGCAGCATTCATAACGGTATCTTGCTGCCCGGTTGCTGCTACTTTTACCTGCCACATGCCTCCCAGTGTAGAGGCATCAATAGTTTCTTCTTCAGCGTGTCCGTCATGCGCAGCTTCGTGGTAATCAGTGGCCTCACTGGGCTGGTGTTGTTCTGATTTATTCTGTTGCTGGTTACAGGCTACCAGCATGCATGCCAGGCACAGGCCTGAAAACAATTGTTTAATCATA
>CAZXTW010000279.1:0-5188 GCA_964643525.1 uncultured Roseivirgaceae bacterium | reverse complement strand
TTGTTTGTAATGGTTGAAACAGGCGCTAATATAACTATATAAAGCCACCTTACGCTTTTTTATAGCATATGTAGCATAGCTTGGGTGCGATAATAGCAGTTTTGTTTAACGTTTTGTAAACTTACCGGCGGGTCATTACGTTTGGAAAGTAACTATTTGTTGTCATGCGCATACACCTTGAATCTGATCATACCCGCACCTACACTGAGCAAATTGCAGGTCAGCTTAACCAACCAATTGAAAATGGGCAATGCACCTTACCCATCTCTATGGCTGATGGCTTCGTGCGGCAATACATTATTCCGGGTCAGTTTAATATTTATATCAGCAGGTTCAAGGCTAAAAAAGAAATAGCCATTACCAATATAAACGGTAATACACACGGCACTTATGTAATGCAGTTTAACCTCAGGGGCAATGTAGAAGGTAGCAGAGTAGTTGCACCAGGTATTTACTTTTATTCGGCCGGTAATACCATGACCTGCAAGGTGCCTGCTGGTTTTTGGTTTGAGTCTGTCACTTTTACATTTACGCAGCCTTCAATTGCAAAAACAGTAGCTCAGTTGCTGCCCCACGGCCCATTGAACAGCATAATTAACCTGGGTGAGCGTTTTGTGTTTTTTGACGAAATTAACTTTCATACCGAGCGGTTATTGATACCAGTAAGCACCATGTTGCCCCAACATGAACTGCACCATATGCAGTTAAAAATCAAGGCAATGCAGGTACTGAACTATATGTTGGGGCGGTTTAACCAGAGAGATGCCATGGTAAACCAAACACTTACATCAAAAGAGATTAAAAACCTGTTTGCCATCAGGGCAATATTGAAAAAGCATGTAAGCAATACCGCACCTACCATTGATGCACTGGCACAGAGTGCACGAATAAGCCCTACCAAGCTTAAAAATAACTACAAACAGTTTTTTGGGCAGCCTATTTATCAATATTACCTGTCAAACAAAATGGATGAGGCCCGACGCATGCTAGAAAGTGGGCGATATAATATTACAGAAGTAGGGTCAAAACTGGGTTATGCCAACCTGTCTCATTTTGCCGAAGCATTCAAAAAGCAGCACCACTTAAAACCGAGTGATGTACTTGCTGCTATAAAATAGCACAGGACTGGCTTAATATAAATTCTGCACTTACCTTGCCATGAAGGTAAGCCTATGAAAAAAGAGCACACCATTGAAAAGCTTGCCAATGGGCAAGAGGTATTTGTACAACACAGGCCAATTAAGCGTTTAACTTTTAAGCACCTGCTGGGTAATGTGCTGGCTTCGTTTAACATTGAAGCAGGTTTGTTGTATACCACTACAGGGTTGCTGACTGCCCCCGGCTTAACCATCAGGGCCTATTTAGGGCGTCATCGCTACCTGCACTTTTCACCTGTCAAGTTTTTACTGCTTTCGGCAGCCATTGCCACTTTTGTTAGTGTTAGAATAACCCCCACATCAATTAATGCCGAGTTGGTGCAAGACAGTATTCAGCAAGGCTTTGAAACGGGCAAATCAGCAGTTGGCGAAACCGACACACACATAGGCCAGGCTAAAGCCCCTGAGTTTGATGTTGAGCGGGTGCAACAGGTGTACTACAACTATTTTAATTTGTTTATTATGCTCATGGTGCCATGTACGGCATTGTTTAGCTATTTGTGGCTTGGCAGGCCTACTTACAATTATGTAGAAAATCTGGCTGCGAATGCTTACATCATGAGCATTCAGAATGTACTATACGTTCCGTTTTTGTTTTTGCCTTTAAGCTGGTTGGGTAATGGCCTGTTGGTTTACTTTCTGGCATCTATTATATACCATGCCTGGGCGTACCTCTCGTTTTACCAGAAAAGGGGTGTAAAAGCTGTGATTGCGGCATTATTGACTATTGCCGCGGGGTGGGTGTTTTATTTTTTATTACTAGCTATAATCTGGATACTCATATTTGCTGCCAATGTTACAGCTTAGGCAATAGTTTGGTTAACCACGCATTTTATCAAGCAACTGGTTTAGTTGGGCTGCATCATCAGTGCTCAGGCTGTCAATTAAATTATCCATTTCCTGCCCGCGTTGATCTAACTGCTCAAGCAGGCTAAGCCCCTTTTCAGTAATGCGCACATCAACCAGGCGGCGGTCATTGGCCGAACCACACTTATGAGCCAGCGCTTTTTTTACCAGCCGGTCAACAATACGAGAAGCATCTGAGTTTTTATCCAGCATTCGTTCCCTTATTTCAGAGGTAGTTAAGGGTTTGGGGGCACTGCCCCTGAGTATGCGCAACACATTGTATTGCTGTATGGTTAAATCTGAAGGGGCCAAAAAGTCCTTCATCTTATCTGTAAACCAGTTATACGTAAAAATCAGGTTCACTACCGCTTTCTGGTATTCGTTTCGAAAACTGCTTTGCTGAATTTCCTCTTCTATCCTTTTCATGGTCAGTGCTTGGTGCTTGCCGTTCCGAAATATACTCATAATCATTATTATTTAGCGGGGTTCAGTGCACATGTAGCCATATACAGGCAAAGTGGTTCTCATAAAAAACCGGCCCTGAAACAGCTTCAGGGCCGGTTTTGGTATGTTTAGAGGTGCTATTAAGCACCATAGTAAAACTTTTCACTAATAATTTGGCCGTCCTGCCAGCGCTGTACAGATACCTGCTTTCTGGCTGCACGTTGGCCGCCTTTAAAGGTAAAGTCCATGAACCACTCTACAATAGTTACATTGGTGTCTTCATTAGCAGCTACTGCCAAAACTTCGGCACCATTCCAGGCCTCCACTGAATTTACAAAGTTCTCTTCATAAACCCTGTTGGCAGCCTTACCTTTTCTTACCTCACCATCATTTTCCTGCATTTCAATGTTTTCATGGTAAAGGTCATCAAATGCACCCAGTACATCACCTTGTAAAATGCGGGTATTCAGTTCGTTAACTTTGTCTATTAGTGCCATTGTTATTTGATTGTTTTGATGTTTTAAATATGGTTCAAAAATAATGTTTAAACATTAATGTACAAACATTTAAATTGGTTTTCTTTTCATCACCCCATCAATTGTCGTGCAGCAGTCAAAAAAATAGCCGGCTGGGCTACCTCCTCCAAAGAGCCCATGCCGGCATATGGCCAGGTGCTTCACCCGGCCGGTCGGGGTGTGTATGTTTAGTTTTTTTTCTGCATTGGGTAAAACTTAAATTCTACCCGCCTGTTTCGTGCTCTGTTTTCAATTGTGTTGTTGGGGGCTCTTGGGCTGCGTTCGCCTTCGCCGGTTATAGAAATCCGTGAGGCATCAATGCCATTGGCAACCAGGTATGCCTTTACGGCGCTGGCACGTTTAAGGGCCAGTGCTTCATTATAATCATTGCTTCCCTTGTTATCAGTATGGCCGGTAATGGTTACGCCAAGGTTGGGGTACTGCCGCAACAGGTTGGCCAATGCATCCAACTTTTCATTATCACCTGGCTTGGTGGTGGCAATATCAAAGTCAAACTCAAGCAGCTTAACCCATTCGCCTACTTTGGGCATGCCAATACTAATATCGCCTGCGGTGGCTTTGCCTGTTGTGGGGCTATCATCATCTGGCGGTGCATCAGCAGGCTCATTGGTAGCTGGTGTTTCTGGCTCTTCTTGAACCTCCTGTTCGTCAGGGTCAGGTGCCTGCTTAGCCTCAGGCTTTTCGGGCGCTGGCCTGGGTTGCCTGCGCCTGGGGGTGTAATCGCCCTTCTTCTTTCTTTTTTTCTTTTTAGGCTTTTTCTTCTTGGGTTTCTTCTTCTTGGGTTTCTTCTTCTTGGGTTTCTTCTTCTTGGGTTTCTTCTTCTTGATTTTAATCTTCTTCACACCAGGGTTGTTCAATGAGGTTTTTAACATCAGGGCTACTTCAGTAGCCCCTTGAAATGAGGCATTGTTTCTGCCTTCAGCAAAGTCATAACTAACGCCTGCTACAAAGTTTTTTTGTTCCCATTGTGCACCAATAATTAGCGAGCGGCCCATTACATATTTGGCCTGTAGCTCTACCAATGCATCTGTACCACTAAAGGTGCTGCTTTTGCCAAAGTCATACCGCAGGGCTGCGCCTGCATTCAGGAAATCAACAGAAGCGTAGTTGTTGTACAGTACTTCGGGCCAAAGGCTTACGGGCCCTTCTTCATACACCCTGACCCTGCCGCTCAGGGTAAGGGTAACGGGCAGCTGGTCGCCCAGGTCGGCCAGCGAGCGGTCGGGGCGGTTCAGGTTATTCAGGGCAATGCCAAAGCTGGCAATGTTCTGTTCATAGCGCCGGGTAGCTTTGTGCCAGTAAAGGCCCAGGCCATAGGTAAAGTAATTGTTTTGTAGGTTGGCAGTCACTTCGCCAGTAGCAATGCCAGGGTCAAACCCGCGCCCATCAATATACTGGCTGCCCGTAGTTAAGCTGGCCCAGTTAAACCGTGATGAGTGCCGGGTGCCGTTTAGCCCAAAGCTTAGGTAGGTAGTTTTTGAGGTGGGAATGTTAATGGCGGCAGCCAGTGATAGCTCAGAGTTTACAAACTCGCCGGCATCTCCGCTGCGGTCGTCCATAATTGACAGCCCCACAGTAGTAAACGGCAGGCTGGTGTTGAGGTACTTGGCAACAGGGTAGGTACCAGAAAGCATGTAGGTTCTAAAGCCTGACTCGGTACCTGCCTGCTGGTCACGGTAGTGTAACATTACCTTGGCCTCATTTCGGTCGCCTATTAATGCCGGGTTAACTGCCAGGGGCGTTAGGTTAAACTGTGAAAAGTTTAAGTGTTGGGCCCCTGACAGTACCGGTACAATCAATATAAAGAGTAAACTAATAATTCTGCTCATGATGGGTGCCATTTGGGTTTACCGTGACAGTTTAATGCTGCCCGTTTGCCTGCCGTTGTATTGTGCGGTTGTGCCATCTGTAAAGGTGCCTTCTACCTTCCATATGTAAGTGCCGGGGGGCTGCTGTATGCCATTAAAGGTACCGTCCCACCCGGTGGTGGTGGCGCCGCTGGTCAGGTTGGCGTCATACACCACCTGCCCCAGGCGTGTAAACACCATGAGGCGCAACGCGGCAAACTGGCCACCATAGGCTTTAAAGGTGTCGTTGCTGCCATCGCTGTTTGGCGTAAACAGGGTAGGCACAAACAAATCATGCGTAACAGTTACGGTTACCGTGCCGCTGTCAACACAGCCAATGGCGTTGGTGGCCGTTACG
>CAZXTW010000278.1:0-7661 GCA_964643525.1 uncultured Roseivirgaceae bacterium | reverse complement strand
CGGTTTTAGGCTGGGTACGCTTAAGGCGTTTAACCTTTTGCTTTAACCAGCTTGGTGGTGCGCCTGTATTCGTTGCCAAGCTCAAGCACAACCAAATATACACCGGGGGCCAGGTTGGTGCCTGCCAAGGCAATTTGGTGTTGACCAGCCACCTGCCACTGGCTTATCAGTGGTTTCAACCGCAGTTGCCCGTTTTGGTCATATATTTTAACGCTTACCGGCCCTGAATAGGGTAAGTTATACTGTAACCATACCGTACCTGTAAAGGGGTTGGGCCAGGCAGTAATCGCTTCAGGCTGGCTAAATGGGCCAAATACACTGGTAATTTGGTGCACGTGCAGGCTATGCTTTTGCCTGGCCAATGCGTTGGCATTGTCAATAGCCACCAGGGTTAACTCATAAAAACCGGGGTGCAGCACTGACAGGTCAATGCTGGCCTGACTGGCAGGGATGTTTTGCCACAAGGTGTCATTGGCATATACCTGCAATTGCACCACCCTGCCGTCTGCATCGGCTGTGCTCAGGTGCAGCCAGGCAACCTGGCCAGGCACCACTAGGGAATCTGCGGTTACAGTAAGTGTAGGTGGGCGGTTTAATGTGATGTGTACCGCCCTGGAAATGGTGTAAGCGCCTTCATTGTCATAAGCCAGTGCCCGGTATTCATGGCTGCCGAAAGTACCCAGTGAATCAGTTAGGGTATATTGAGGCAATGCAGTGGTGCCAATCAGGGTATTGCCCCGGTAAAGCTCTGTACGGAACACTGCCCCATCGGCATCGCTGGCCTCAATAGTCAACTCAACCAGGGGGTTGTCTTGATTTACGGTGCCCGGCTGGCTGGTAGTCAGTGCCACCACAGGCGGCTGGTTGGCTGACACAATGAGGCTGTATGGTTCAGATTGGTTGCCCGTATTGTCATAAGCGGTAATGCTGATCTGGTGGTTGGCCCGGCCTTGCAGTTTAACTGGCACAAGGTAAGGTTTGGCGTATAATGTGCTGTAAAGTGCCCCATCCATATACACGGCCACGCTGTCTACCACACCGTCTGGGTCTTCTGCCTCAATGGCCAGGTCAAACTGGCTGCCCGTAGTGGTGCGCCCACTGTTGGTGTTGGTTATAGTGGCAGTTACACCCGGGGGCAGTGATTGCTTGACATGTACCACCAGGGCAGCCGAAGTAAGCACCTGCCCGTTGTTGAGGTAAAGTACCGCCTGCACTGGCCAGTAACCTGTTTGCGGCACCAGCCAGTTAAAGGTATACGTGGTATCAGTTACGGTCACGGCAGGCTGCCCGTTGGCCAGCCACACCAGGCTATCTACCGCAGCTTTATCACCAGCATACGCTACGGTAACCTGTTTAAAACCTGTGCCCACAACGGTTGGCCCCTGGGCTGTTAAATCGCCAGCCCCTTCTATGGCCTCAATTACAGGTGTTGCCACATGTTCGGAGTGTATTTGTAATAGAAGTGTATCAGTGTAAGATACGGTGCCTGAATCAGTGACTGCCCGGGCATGCAACTGGTAATTACCGGGGGTGGTGGGTACCCATAGTTGTGTGTAATACCCTGGCTGGGCTGGTGTAGTTTGTGTGCCTGTTGCCGCACCGTTTACATAAAAGGTGACGCTATTCACTGCTACATTTACCGCTGCCGCTTTAGCTGTGAGGGGTACAGGCTGGTTGGCGGCCATGCGCTGCCCGGCTGCCGGGGCTACCAGGGCCACCCTGGCAGGCTGGCTGTGGGGCAGCTGGTATTGCACAGTGTAATGAGGTGAAGCGGCCTTTCGGCTGGCCGTTTGGGCCACTGCATAGTAATAGTACGTGCCGTACCCTGGCGGGGTAAAAGTAAAGCTGTAGGCCGTGTCGTTCGGCACGCCATCAGCCAGCGCCTGTTCAGTGCCGTTGGGCATGGCTGCATACAGTATCACCCGGTTAACCTCTTCATCACCGGGGCCCTTAAACTGGGCGTGCCCCGTTATGGTGTGTTGAGCCAGGCCAGTCAATACTGCTTGAGGCGGTAAATCAAGGCCTACGTCAAGGCCAACATCTAACCCAAGGGCAGGGGCCACCACCACATAGGTACCTGCCTGTGGCAGATCAAAGGTGGCTTCTGCATTGGTGCGGTTGGTAGCCACTGGTGCTGGCTGGGCCTGCTGCCACACCTGCAGGGTGCTGTTAAAGCGGTATAATGACAAGTTGCTTTTCTGGTACAAGCTGAGCCAGGGGTAATAGGGCATGGTAATGGCCCCTTGTAGCTGTGTATTATCAGCAGCAGAAATGCTGTACAGCGAAGTGACTGGCTGCATACCGGCTGGCAGGCCTGTGCGGGTAGGCACGTACTCATATTGCAGTACAGTCAGCTCAGCAATCGGCTCATGGCCGGCGGGGCTGTTTACTGTGAGCAAAGCCTCTTGCTGCCGCGTTCTGACAGGCGTGCCCGGTGTGTAGTGCCTGTAGTGCACGTAGTGAAAGTCAATAGCAGCAGTATCTGCCGGGGTGGCATGGTATATTCCAATTATGCCTGAAGTGTGCAGCGCATTAACCGGCAATGCCAGGGTAGCGCCCTCATAGGGGGCCGCTACCGGAGGGCCGTCAACATCAGGCCAGTGGTAGGCGCTGTCAATGGTAAAGCTGGCCGGCTCAGGGTTCAGGGCTATGTGCAGGTAATTACCCGGTTGCCCCTCTGCCCCCTGGCTGCCAGATACCGCCTGGGTAAGGCCTCCTCCCCTTCTGTTACCGTTTGTACTGCCTGGCAGGTTTTGGGTACTGGCCGTGGCGCTGGCCAGTTGATCTGATGGCAGGTTTACCCTGATTTTCAGAGGCTTCCAATCTTCAACCACATTACCGTTTTTTAAAAGTACTTTGGCAGTAAGCAAATACTTGCCTGGGCCGGGCGGTGCCCAGCGTGTAATGAATTCAAAGTCTTTCTTAGAAAACTCAATATCATCCTGGCTTTCGCCAACCCACAGGGGAATCTCCTGCCCATCAATATAAAGTTTAAAGTCGTCAAAGCAGGCGGCTATCTTTTGCTTCTGTGCTCTCGGGTCATAATCATCTCGGGGGGTGCCGTCGGGGTTGCGGCTGTATTCCTTTAGCTTGTACCAGATTAATATGGGTTGTAAATCAGTTACGCGAAAGTTTTCTTTGCCCTGACCAGGCTGGTTGCGCATTACGGTCAGGTTGCAGTCGTCATTATTGAGGTAGGCAATGGGGTATTTGCCTGTGGCGGCAGCTTCCAGCGCTGCCCCGTTGTATTCTGTTTTGATTAGAATGGTCTGCCCCGGTTCAAGTAAGGCACCCTGGTCAAAGCAAATTTCGCCATTGGCATTGGTGGCCCATGCATTGGCGCCGTTATTGAGCAAAGGTTGGGTGGTGTTGCCTACCTTATTGAATGCTGTAATACCTGTTTTGTTTCTTAGCACATGCCCGGTTTTATCGGCCAGGATAAAGCAGGGCGGCCGGTTGGGCATTTCGGGCCAGCGCCGCCCCTGCCTGCCCGGTGGGTGTATGGTGCCCATACGCGCTTCAATTTGGTCAAAGTCATACCTAGTCATTTCCTGTTCAGGGTTCACTTTAAAATCACTGCGCTTTACTGTCATGGGGTAAGCATTGCTAACGGGGCCAATGGGCAGCACCTCTTGCTCAGAATGGATGCTGTTGGGCGAGCGCAGCACCTCTTCACGGTTAAAGCGCTGCTTAACCAGCACCCCGCTTGAAATAGAGCCGTCAGGGTCATAATGCCCCTGGGTGGCAAATTTGATGCCCACAAACGGGTTAATAGACCAGGAGGTAAACACACTAAAGTTGGTGCCCATGCTGTGGTGCCTTAACGGGCTGGCGTGCCCCCCTTCCTTACCCCAGCCTTTGGGTATGATGTTGCCCTGTGCAGCTTCAGGGTATATGGCTGAGCTGCCGGCCACCCCGCGGTAAATCACCAGGTCACTGGTAATGTCTACGGCCCTTTCTCTGGCCAGGGTGCTGCCTATTTTTATCTGGGCGTTAGTTGTCATGGGCATGGGGGCCTTTGCCCTGACATATACCTGTTGCCACTCGCTATTTTTCAGGGTGAGTTCAATATGGTCTTTGGCCTCATCAAGGTCAATGGGGTATTTCCCAACCAGCAGGTTATTACCGCTTACTGTTACCGTTGTGCCCGAGGCAGCGCCGTTGACTACCTTTAACCTGCCAGGTAAAAAGTCACGATCTAAAGTGCCCAAAAAGTCATCAGCCGTTTCGGGTGAGTCCCAAAAGTCCAGAATTACCCTGGGGCCCACGTCACAGTCGGCCGCAAAATCACCCGCAACCAGGGCAGCATCCATGATTGGTTCTGGTATCTGGTCAAAGGTGGCCCTGGCTTTGTCGTGCACATACACCACCAGGTCGTCTAGCGGGTCAGTAGTTTTGACACCAGCCACCTGTAGCAGGGTAAGGCCCTTGTTCAGGGCTACCCTGGCCAGGCAGGTAGAGGCGGTAAAGCCCATAAAGCCTGAAAAGGCGTACAGAAAGTCTTTGTCTCGGTACCTGAACCGGCCGTTGGCCGAGTTCCTGTCTTGTGCAACAATAATTACGTTAGGGCCCTGGTTGGCCCCCAGGCCAAAACCCTCCAGGTAATGACACACAGCAAGCTGGTCAGGGTCGGGCTCGGGCTGCACCTCCGGGGCGGGCTCTACCTCGGGTGGCACACCTGGGGCAGGTACAAAGCCCCTGATTTTGTAAGTAGCCACGCTGGCCTTAATATCTTGTATGGTGCCATTAATTAAAGTGCTTTCAAGCTGCTGTAAAATGGCTATAATGGCCAGTAGCGGGCCGGCACTGCCGCCCGAAGGCCTGGGTGTAGGTGTTGGCAAAGTGCTGGGCGGAGGGGTAGCAACTGGTGCGGTATTGGGGGTAAGCACCAAACCGGTGGCTACTATGCCAGAAAGCGCAGCGGCAGGCACCCCCATATCAATGCCGTTAATGCTGTTGATGTAGTCTGTTTCAAGCCACTCTAACACAGTGCCGCCCTGTTCAGCCGCTTTGATGTTGTGCTTAAAAGTGACCAGGCTCTGGGAGAGGCCAGCGGCAGCAGTAATAAACGGGTCAAGCAGGGCCACGCGCTGAATAATGCCCCCCTGCAAACCGGGCAGTGCTGCTAATAGAATAGGTGCTCCAATGCTGTGGGCCACCGGCCGCACAATATGGGTGAAGCCCACCTGGTTGTATGCTTCACGAAACAGGTCAGTGTAAGATACCCCCGAAGGCGAGGCACCGTCGGATCGGTCACGCGGAAAGCCCTGCTCATGCACCCAGGCCTGCCGCCCCAGCAAACCCGGCACAGATGCGCCGTACAGGTGTAGTTCTGTGCTTAAGCTGTTGTTGCTGTAGGGCTCACGATCAGTAAACTGGTTCCAGTAATACACAGCTACATTGTAGCCATCGACCACGGCCTTGCTGATTGCCTGCGCAGGGTTGGGGCCCAGGAATTCGGTGCGGTTATGCTTGCCCACAGAGCCATCCATAAACCCGGGCAGCAATAGCAGGGTAGGCTTGCCGGGGTTGAAATAGGCATTGCCGTTAACGTCATTTACTGAAAACTTTTCTTTTTTGGCCGCCCCGTTCATGAAGTAAATGCCATAGTCAAGCACTTCAATTTCTTTTTCAAAAGGGCTAAAAAACTGTACGCCACCGCCTGCACAGCGGGTAGCAGGCCTGATTTTAACCTTACCCCATTCATCACGGCCATTGAGGTTAAAATAGTAGGCAGCCGGGTTGGCCACCAGGTTGTAGTTTTGGGTAGCCCTGTCCTGAACGTACCATTGTACTTCATGAGCACTTACCCCTTCTACTTTAAAAAAGGTGTTGAAGTTCATGGGTTCATTGGCGTTCCACACTTTGCTAACACCTGCATAATCAAAAGTAGGGGCATTGGCCCCGCTGCATGTATTACACAGGGGCACTTTAACCCGGTAGGCAAACTGCTGGCCGGTGGCCTGGTCTGTAGCCATGCCCACCGCATAATTGCGGTTATTAATATCTATGCCGTTGTTCAAGGTCCAGCCCAGGCTGGGGTGCACTACGTTCAACAGGTCAGTAGGGTCAATCATGGTGCCAGGGTTGCAGTCACAGCTGCGCCACAGGTAGGCGCGGTGGTCACCCAGGCCCCGCAACCAGGTGCCAAATACGTAGCCCTGGTCGTTTATTTTACGGGTGGTAGCCGTTCTGTCAGGGGCAATATCCTGTATGCGGAACTCCCCCCAGGCCTCTTTGCAGTTTACTGAGGTATAAAAGGCCCGCAGCTGGCCGTTAACCGGGTGGTAATACCTGCCGGCCACTTCAAGGTGATGGTTCACGGCTTCGCCCGCGCCAAACTCTCCGTTAAGTAAGGTACCCGTTTGCCACTTCCAGCCGGTTAGCTGGTTGCGGTAGCGCACCCGAGGCACCTCATTGCTAAAGGCTGGCCCTGCCTGTGCCCCATGCGAAGAGCCAGTGGCTGTACCATTGGCGCGGATATCAGTGAGGCGGCTTTCGCGGTTGTAGTAATAGGCATTGGCAAATGCCACGGGTTCGCCCCGGTTGCCCAACTTTTTGCGCCAGCCCCGGTAATAGGTTTCATGCACCAGCAGGTCAACTATAGGCACCACGCCCACAAACCACGGTGGCAGCCCGTAATCTGGGCTGCTGTCTGTCATAAATACATCAGAGCTCACCCAATTGCCAGCCAGCCCCGTTACAAAGCCATCAACATACACCGAGCCTGGTTTGGGTGCCAGCCAAAGGTCATTTACCTGGTCATAAGGCACTACAATGCCCCTGTTTTGGCCATTGGCAGTTTTGTAGTTAAGGGCTACATGGCCAAGGTTGCTCAAACCACGTGGCAACCCGTTGTAATCACCTATAATGCGGAGCGTATCCAGGCGGTAGTACTGATCTGTCTGGGCCACATACACCCGGTTAAGGCCGTTTACCGGGTAATAACCCATTACCCAGCCACTTTCGTTAATGGCTTCTACCCTAAGGCCTGCCAACTGGTTGTTGTCACTTATTTGGGCATCATGGGCTATGATGATGTCATTAATTTTCTGGGCCTTGTTGCTGCATGCCTCTGGGGCCACGCCTACGGTTACCTGGTCGTAGGCGGTGCAGCTAATGCCTGGGAAGGATACCGTTACACCGTAGGTACCGGGGCTGTCTACAATAATGGTAGGTGCTGTTTCACCTGTGCTCCAAAGGTAGGCGGCATCAGCCCCTCCCTGGGCCACCAGTTCCAGCTGCTCACCATCAGGGCACAGGTGGGTATCGGCCCCTAAGTCAAGTCCCGCATCAAACACCTCAACCACCGCACTGCCGGTACCGGTACACCCTTCAGGGGTGGTGACGACTACGCTGTAGCGTTGCTCTTCAGTAGCAACAATTTGCTGCGTGGTTGCCCCTGTATTCCACAGGTAGGTGCTGCCAGGGTTGCCTGCATCAAGCGGGCGCCCGGTACCAGCACAAACCTGACTGTTGCCGCCCAGGTGTACGTTTACCTCCTGGAATTGTACGTTAATCTGGTCATTGCCCAGCGGGCTGCCCTGGGCATCAAGTACGGCTACTGTATAGGTACCAGGCAGCCCAACCGTTAGCGTCTGTTCGGTATGGCCAGGTACACTCCATATATAAGTTGCGCCTGGCCCAAACCAACCGGCGTT
>CAZXTW010000277.1:0-7682 GCA_964643525.1 uncultured Roseivirgaceae bacterium | reverse complement strand
ACCTTGACCTGTCACGCAGGCGGGCCAAAGCAGTAGGCAGCTACCTTACCAGCCGTAAAATTACCAGTGACCGGGTAATTGTGAAGTGGTATGGCGAAACCAGACCAATAGCACCAAACGACAATGCTGCTAACAGAAAGAAGAACAGAAGGGTTGAATTTAGAATTGTAGAAAAATAGCCTGTAGGCTTAACCAATAACAAGAGCGCCTTGCCCCTGCAAGGCGCTTTTTTTGTTTTTAACGTTACCTCAAGGTGGCAAATTTTACTGGGCCATCTTATCTATTGCCTTTACTATATTATCTGCCTGCTGTTGGTAAGTGCCTGTTTTTGCTGCCAAGGCCATGAATTGTTGCCTGGCCAGCGCCAGGTTACCTGTTTGCAATTGGGCCAAGGCCAGGTACCACTGGGCTTGCTCAGCCAGTAAGCCGGTTTGTTGTGCCGCTACCTGCTCTAAAAGCTGAACGGCCAACTGGCCTTTACCCAGGTACAAATGGCATTGGGCCTGGTAAAATAATATAATATTGGTATTTATATGGCTTGCCGTATCAAATGCAGCCAAGGCGTTTTTGTATGCCCCCTGCTGGTAAGCCTCCATACCCAAATAAAACCCGTTTTGTTTTGACTGGCTGCCTCTTACAGTCTGGTAGGCTGGGTATGGCTTATAATAAGCGGTAAATACTTCTTTATGGTTGGCAAAGCCTTGGTTATTATTAATGTAAAGTGTTATGCCAATCATAAACACCAATACCGCAGCCACTGCCACCAGCCTGGGCCATAAGCGCCTCACCGCTGCGCCTTGCGTAGGGCGCTCTGCCATAGCCTTGCCGGCCAGGTTAAAAATATGGGTCAGGTCATCACGAACAGCCAGCTGCTCTACCTCCTGCCTAAGGGCCAACTCATGCCTTAAGGCGGTATCATTAGCCAGGCGCTTTTCAAGTGCCTGCCGCTGGGCAGGTGTAAGGTCATTAGCAAGGTAGCGCTCAAGCAGCTGCTCCTCTGTCATTGGGTTGTTGTTCTCGTGCATATAATCGGCAAGGTTCAGTCGTTGGTTAGCTCGTTATATCGCCTGTCGTTTTTAATCAGCTGTATCAATTTTTCTTTGCATTTGTACTTGCGCTTTTTGGCATAATCAATGCTGGAAAACCCCATAATGGTGAGTATGTCATGCATTGATTTCTTCTCAAAGAAAAGCCTCAGTACTTTTTTACAGGCACTACCCAGCAGGTTAAACTTCTCCTGGTACAGGCCAAACCGCTCTACCGTTAACAGGCTTTGGTCAATATTGTCGTACTGGTGCTCTGATAATAAGGTATCGCTCACCTCTACCTGCTGGTATTGCCGCCGGCGCAATTGCTTTAGCCACAGGTTACGGCAAATGGTATACAGTAACGATAAGAAAGTGCTGCGTATGGTTGGCTTCTCAGAGTTAGCATATTCATATACCACCACAATGGCTTCTTGAAATATATCACGGGCATCTTCTCTGGTGCCCTTATTGGCCGTAATGAATTGTAGTATAACAGGAAAGTACTTTGTGTACACCTCCCTCATTACTTTGGGGTTGCCGGTGCCAATGTTTTTGAGGTAGTTTTCATCTGCCGAGCGTGCTGTGCGCATAGTATGTTAGGCCAATGTTGAAACCACTGAAACCCAGCTGCCAGCGGCAGTGGGTTTCGTAGTTGAATCGGTTTAGTAAGTTAAATCATATTGATTGCTTAGGCAGGGCAGGTTATATCAAGCGTATCGCAACCAATTACGGTGTCTTTACCACTGCCTCCTGTGCCCGAGCCGGGGCACGGCGCACCACTGCCTATGCCCGAACATTGATCATTAGCCATACAGGTAGCCTGAACGGGATCAACAGTAGCCACAGGTGCACCCCCAGTGAGCTTTTTGTTAGCTGCTGTGACAAAGCTGCTCACTTTTAATGACTGTAAAGTTAATTTCTTGCTTCGTTTCATTGTGCTGGTGTTTTACCTAAAAACTTAATTTACAATTACGCATGGCAACCGGGGCCAAAAACGGTGTCACAGCCTAGCTGGTCAGTAGGTACGCCACCTGAGCCGCCTGAACCACTACCAGGGCCACCGCAGCCATCGTCAGAAACACAGTACCCATCACGCTCATTGGTAAAATCAACTGTGGTGGGCGCACCACCCAGAATGGCATCAGTGTTACTGGTTACAAAGCTTTTAATTTTTAGATCATTGAGACTTAACTTTGACTTTTTCATCATAACTAATTTATTGTATTGCCTACTCTGTTATGGTTTTTCGGCTTCCACCTTCAATAATTGTTTCATGCAATTTGCAGAGCAATTACTATTAAGATTTAAAAGCGGGTTAAGGAGTTATGTATGTGTTTATTGGGTAGTACCACTGCGGTTGTAAAAGTGACCCTGCCCAATAAAAAATATTTGTACTTTTTATTTCAGGTTACTGACTGCACCTAATTACTACCGAATACTACGGGATTTTGCCATAGTTATGGCCTGCCGGTTTGTAATTGAGAATTATTGAAGCCATTATCATGCTGTTTTTGATGCCTTACTTTAACTCAGCATAAGCCTGGCACACCCCTTAACCTGATCAGCCCGCCATGAATAAGCCCTTACCTTTATTAGTATATGTTTGCCTCTGTTTTGCCCCGCTTACTTACGGGCAAAGCCTGGATGTAAGCCAACAACTGCAACAGGCCAAAACCGCCTTGCAGGCTGCCCGCTACCAAGAGGCCCAAAAGGCCTACCAGCAGGTAGTGCAAGCCCAACACCACTTACCTGGTGACACCAGTTACCTTGAAGCCGTAAATGGCTATGGCGAATGCCTGATTTACCAGGGGCAAATTGACAAAGCCTTGCAATGGTTTACTGCCCAGTGCCAAACGTTACAGCCTGTGCTTGGCCCTGACAATGCTTACCTGGCTGGCTATTACAACAATATTGGGTATTGCCATGGTGAGCTGGGTCAGTATAAGCAAGAGCGCCACTTTTATGAAAAAGCACTGGCCATACGGCAAAAGGTGTTTGGCCCTATGCATGAGTATATTGCGCAGAGCTATAACAACCTGGCCTTTAGCTTTGAAGTAGAAGGACAGTATTTAAAGGCGCTAGACTATTTTGAACAGGCACTGCATATTTATGAAAATACATTAGGGGCGCAACACCCCGAAACCGCTATTGCCACCAATAACCTTGGGTATTGTTACAGCCTATTGGGTAATTATGACAGGCAACTGGCTTATACCTTAAAAGCCATTGGCATTAGGCAGGCTGTTTTACCGGCCAACCACCCTGACTTATCATACTCATACAACAACCTGGGCTTTGCCCATGGCCAAAAAGGGCATTACAAGCAAGCCTTAATATGCCACCAAAAAGCCCTGGCCATACGTGAAGCGGCCTTTGGCCCAATGCATAATATGGTGGCACAAAGCTACAGCAATATGGGGTGGGCCTATGGCAAGCTAAAAGCCCATAAGCAACAGCTACAGGCCTACCGAAAAGCACTATCCATTTACCAGCATACCAACGGGCCGGGGCAATTAGCCAACACTTTGGTATTGTTTAACATGGGCACCAGCCATTACCACGCTGGCAATTTAGACTCAGCCTATTGGTACCACCTCAGGGCTTTGCGCATTCGGCAACAATCGTTGGCCCCCACCCATGCAAGCATAGCAAAAAGCCTACTGAATATTGGCACCTACCACAGCAAGGTAAATGCCTTGCCAGATTCAGCCCTGTGGTACTTCCGCCAGGCCATTGCCATTTACAAAGGCAACTATGGGGCTGAGCACCCCGAGTTGGCCGAAGCTTATACTGATTTGGCCAGCGTTTGGTTGGCGTATAACAATACAGACAGTGCTGTGGCCACCGCACGCCATGCACTTGCCGCAGCAGGTATTGCGTTACAGGCCAATGGCATACCTGCCCTACAAGGCCTGGCGGTTACCCTGCCACAGCTGGAAGCCCTGCAGGTAATGGCTACTGCCCTGCTAAAAAGTGATGGCAAGGCCAATACTGCCCTGGCAGAGCAATTTGCCTCAACGGCTATTGAAGGCCTTGAGCAGTTGCGTACAGGCATACATAATGACATTACCAAGCAGGCCTTGATGCATGATTTTACTGCGCTGTTTCATTTGGCCATTGAGGCCTGCTATCAGGGCTATGCAGAAGCCCAAAGCCCCCATTACCTTAATAAAGCCTACCAGTATGCACAAAAGGTAAAAGACTTTGCCCTGCTGCAACAGCTACAGCGTGCAGAGCCCACAACTAATGGACCCAATAGCCTATTGCCTGGGTTGACCAAAGACCTGAAAGTAAAGCTGGCTTATCTTGAAAAGGCCATATATAACAGCAAGCAAGCCAATGACAGTACGGCACTGACCCAGTATTTAAACCTCAGGTTTGCAATACGGCAACGCTATGATAGCCTGCTTATGCAAATACAACGTGAAGCCCCCACCTACCACCAACTGAACCAGCCTATACAAACCGCCTCTATCACACAGGTAGCTGAACAACTGGCCGCCAATACATTAGTGGCCGAGTACGTGATGGGGCTCAACCACCTTTACATATTTATAATTGGCAAAAACAAGCAACAGTTTGTGCAGGTACCGCTAAACGAGGGGTTCTACCAGGCTTTAAAGCAGCTGCAGTACTGTTTAAGTACCTCGCCGCTGGCGCAGCCCCCCAACAGCCACAAACAGTATATTACTGCTGCTGGTTTAGTTTATACTACCCTACTACAGCCTGTAGTTCAAGGGGCTGCCAACCTGCAAAAGTTAATTATTATGCCCGATGGCCCTTTGGGTAATATAAGTTTTGAAGCACTGCTTACTGAAACACTTATTAACCCCGATAACCCAAAGAGCTACCCCTATTTATTGTTAAAGTATGGCATTCAATATGCTTATTCAGGCTCGTTGTGGTTGCAACAATTGGCTGCTCCTGCCCATAGCAACTACCAGTGCCTGGCCCTGGCCCCCAAAGTAACAGGCAGTACCTACCTGGCAAAGTCTGGTAATTTGCAAGTATTGCGTAGTGAGAGCAGCCTGCTGCCCGGCAGCCTGAACGAGCTGCAAAGCATATCAAAGTATTACAGCGGCCATTTTTTATCAGGTGCTGCTGCAAGCAAAAAGAACTTCACCGCTATGGCCAGCCAGTACCCCATGATTCACCTGGCTACGCATGGCCGTGTAAACCCCGACAACCCCCTGTTTTCACAGCTTGAGTTTGAAAGCCAAGCCGATACCACCACTAACCTTGAACTGTTTGAGTTGTACCATATGGATATACCGGCAGAGTTGGTGGTGCTTAGCGCCTGCCAAACGGGTACCCAACCCAAACAGCAAGCCATGGAGGTAATGAGCCTGGCCAGGGGTTTTATGTTTGCAGGCACAAAAAGTGTGGTGATGAGCCTTTGGCAGCTTGACGACCAGACCAGCAGCACCATGATGCAACTCATGTATCAATACCTGGCCAGGGGCCATACAAAAGATGCGGCTTTAACGCTTACTAAGCGCAATTACCTCAAGCAGGCCGACCAGCTTACTGCCCACCCCTACTTTTGGTCAACCTATATTTTGTGTGGCAGTAACCGCCCTGTGCCCCCAGGCAATGCACCTCACTGGCAGCTATACCTGTGGGCAGCAGGGGTTCTGCTATTGTTGGTGGCAGGCGCTTTGGTGTACAGGCGGCAGGCTACTGCATAGCCAGCCCCCTTCTGGTGGGTAGGGCTAAAAACAATTGAGCAAAGTGGTTGTTATTGGCCACCACTATGGCCTTTTTATTGCCCAGCTTTAATTGGCAAAGCCCCTTCACATCACCACCGGCAAAAAAGCCACTGGCAGTAAGGGGGGCGGGCTTAAAATTGCCCTGCCCATCACCATACAGCACCAGGCCCATACCGGCATCATTGCGGGGGGTTTCAGGCTCTGAATGAAACATATTGCCTGCAAGGGCCAGGTCAGGCAGGTTGTCTTTATTGTAATCGTCAATGATAATGCCATTTACTGACGACAGCTGGGCCTCATTAGGCAGTACTTTTGCGCTAAACTGGCCCTGCCCATTGTTAATAAAAACGGTGGTGGCAAACGTTTTGGCTTCATAATGCAGTGCCTGTTGTAGTGCCTCAGCCCCGTACACCTCGGTAAGTGTAGCTTTGCCAAAGGCATCGTAACTGTCAAACTTTTTCTTGATATCTGGTATTTGTTCGCTGCTACACTGGCGGCCCCTTAGCGGAAACAACTGGCCCTCATTAAAGTAGCCAAGCACAATATCATTGCTGCCGTTGCCATCAAAATCATCACTGTATATATGAAACGGTGCCTCTGGCGCAGCTTTGTATTTGTAATTGGTGCCCAGGTTGCCAGCCACAAAATCAAGGTCATTGTCGCCATCAATATCAGCCACGGCCAGGCTGTGCCACCACCCTTCCTGATCAGGCACGGGGTTAGCTTCAAAGCCAGCGCCAGTATTCAGCAATACCTGCGGGGTCATCCACTCGCCGGCAAGCAACAGGTCAGGTTGATCGTCAGCATTAAAATCAGCAAACTCAGCGGCTGCCACCATGCCCATACCCAGCAGCGGTTTGGCCAGGCTTTCTGTCTGGTTGGTAAACTTACCGCCTTCATTGACCAACAGTACGCTGTTGCCTGGGTAGGGGTACTTGCCCGGCGTTTGCCGGCACCCCACAAACAGGTCTAAATCACCATCGGCATCAATATCAGCTGTGGCTACCGCCCCACCGCTAAAGCGCATATCAGGCAGGGCTTTTCTGGCCAGCCTGAATGCACCCGTACCCGAGTTCAGGTACAGGCGGTCTTGCAGTTGGGCACTGCCCTGATTGTACTCATTGCTGCCACTTACCACGTAAAGGTCGGCATGCCCATCGCCATTGGCATCAAACAGCAGGGCACTAATGTCTTCATGGGCTTTGTCGGCTTCCCAGGGCTGCGACTTTGACAGCTCAAAAGTTTGTGATTGCGTTTGCAGGTACAGGCGGCCGCCCTGGTCTTTGGCCCCGCCAAAAAACACATCGTCAAGGCCATCGCCATTTACATCTGCCACTGCCAGGGCAGGCCCCAGTTGTGACATTTTGTGGGGCAGCAACACTTCACGGGCCAGGTCATTAAACTCATTTTCTTTGTGCCTGAACAGCAGCCGGGCCGTTTCCGTCTGGTTAAGCATCAATGGCCTGCTGCTGACAGGCTTTGGCTGTGCAGCCACTGCCTCAGTATAATTTACGGTAAGCAGGGTACCCGCAGGCACATTATTTATGGTTTGCGTTTTGCCATCGGGCCACTGCACCACCACGGCATCGGCTGTTTTGGCAGCCCCTACCCCAAAGTGCAGTACCGGCTCTACTGAGCTTTGGTAGCCCCGCGTCAGGTATTGCTCGTGCGTTTGGGTGGTCTCTGCCACCTGTACGGTTACCCTGGCCCCCAGCCCATTTACATTACTTTTAGGCCCGGCCAGTTGTATGCGCACGGCCCCATTGGCCGTAACAGCACTGGCATTGTTGCGGTAAATAAAAGCAGGCTGGTCAATATTGTTCACCACCACGTCTAAATCACCATCGCCATCAAGGTCAGCATAGGCAGCCCCGTTTGAAAACGACGGTGCTTCAAAACCCCAGTTCTTAATCTTTTTGGTAAAGGTCAGGTCTCCATTATTCTT